>JBDTZL010000175.1:0-3557 GCA_040005125.1 Ginsengibacter sp. | reverse complement strand
ATATTTTGCATTGCCATAAAAAAATTCACTCTGCCAGGTAAGTGATTTGTATGTATTCATCTCCACGGGTTTCCATTTATAAGTAAGATCAACGGCTGCAATGTTGGTGTTTTTTGAAGAATCGTTCGGGCCGGTAATACCTGTTAATCCCAGTTCCAGCGTAGCATTATCGCTAAGCGTAAAAAAGTTTTTTAAATGACCAAGATAAATAAAATGATTGTTGTCGCCTCTGTTAAATGAAGGAGATTCAGAGGCGCCTGAAGTAGCCTGGAAAACAAGTTCCTGGTAAAATGATTTGGTAGGAGCCAGCCAGCTTAATGAAGCACCTTCATCATTTAATCCTTCTTCGCCAAAATAATTTACATAGGCTGCGGGCAGGTCAATAAAAGGTAAGGCATGTGGATGAACCGGATTGATTTTGCCAACAGCCTCCCGGAATTTTCCAACTTTCAATTGAAGCTTGGCTGGAAGGGTAAGTGTAGTGAGATAACCCTCTTCCACTTCCATACCATATTTATGTGTAACAGGATCCCTCGATAATGAGAGAAAAAAATCAGCACGGATGTAGGGGTCTACAACAGACTGCAGGGACATTTCAGTTTCATCAAGATAAGCATCCACGTTTTTTTTGCCGCTACTCAGGTATGATGTTCTGAAGTCTGCAACAACTCCTAAATCAGGGTTAGCTGAAATCCCTGACCTGGTTTGCTGAGGTGCAGGCTCCTGGTTGCCCGCCTGCATCTGCTCTGTAATTTGTTGTAGCAGGGTTGAATCGGTAGCAGTACTATCAGTTACAGTTTGCGATAATAATTGAAGGCTTATAAAATATGCCGGCAGGAGGATAATTACTTTCTTCATGTATATTTTGAAACAGCGTTGCAATATATACTTATTTTAAAACTAAATTTCCTCATTCAAATAATTTGACATGTTAATGTAAGTATGTCGATTATCGAACCGGAATTTTTTAAATGAAAATAAGGGGCCGTAAAGCGTCTCTTTTAAAGACATGCTCACTTGCTTCAGAACATCTGATGTGTTGCATTTTACTGTAATTCGCAGCAAACAAATAAATAATTCCGGAATTAGAATATTATACATTTACTACCTGCACTGCTGTACCATAGCATAACACTTCTGTAACGCCGTTCATCACTTCATTGGCATCGTACCTGATATTAATGATAGCATTGGCGCCCCTTTCATTTGCATGTTCAATCATGTGTTGATAAGCCTCTACCCTTGTTTTTTCACAGAGATCAACATAAATTGAAATCGTTCCCCCAAACAAAGTTTGCAATCCTCCGGCAATATTACCAAAGATGCTGCGCGATCTCACGGTTATACCACGCACGATACCCAAATGTTTGGTGATCCTGTATCCTTCAAGCTGGTTGCTTGCTGTTATCAGTTGTTCATCTACCATAATTATTTGGTTTTTATCTGTCAAATTTAACATACTTTTTCCGGAAGCATTTTATTAGCCTCGTTTTTGTTGGGGTTGGTTCGTAATTTGCAGCCTTTCGTTTTTAATATAAATATTTATTTTAATCAGATGTTACAAACCGCAGAAGACATTCGCCTCCTGAATGAAAAAATAAATCATTCGGCTTCTTTTATTGATAAAATACATGCTGAAATCGGTAAAATAATTGTTGGCCAGAATCACATGGTAGAGCGGCTTTTGATCGGTCTTTTAAGCAATGGTCATATTTTGCTGGAAGGTGTACCTGGCCTTGCCAAAACGCTTTCGATAAAATCACTGGCAAGCACTATTAATGCACAGTTTAGCCGTATCCAGTTTACACCCGATCTTTTACCTGCGGATGTGGTTGGAACCATGATCTACAATCAGCAAAAAAATGAGTTCATGGTTCGTAAGGGGCCTATTTTCGCAAACTTTATTCTCGCAGATGAGATTAACAGGGCTCCAGCAAAAGTTCAAAGTGCTTTACTGGAGGCAATGCAGGAAAGACAGGTAACTATAGGAAATCATTCCTACCTGCTCGAAGAACCATTTTTGGTACTGGCGACGCAAAATCCGATTGAGCAGGAGGGAACGTATCCTTTACCGGAAGCCCAGGTTGACAGGTTTATGTTGAAAGTTATTATTGATTACCCGACTAAGACAGAGGAACAGGCTATCATTCGTCAAAATGTGCAGGGATTAAAACAACCTGCCATCAACGCAGTAGTGTCAACATCCGAAATATTAAATGCCCGTGAACTGGTAAGGCAGGTTTATATGGATGAAAAAGTTGAGCAATACATTATTGATATTGTATTTGCCTCCCGTTACCCGGATACTTATAAATTGCCCAAACTAAAGCCCTTGATTTCTTTTGGTGGTTCTCCAAGAGCCAGCATCAACCTTGCTTTAGGGGCAAAAGCTTATGCGTATTTAAACAAGCGTGGCTATGTAATCCCTGAAGATGTAAGAAATGTTTGTAAAGATGTTTTGCGGCATCGCATTGGCCTTACTTATGAGGCTGAAGCCGAGAATGTAGATGTTGAAATGATTATTACAGAAATATTGAAGGTGGTGAATGTGCCGTGACGAAGTTGAAAGTTAAAGGTTAAAGACCCACCGTGCTAAACCTTCTAAACCCTAAACTTTCTAAACCTTCTAAACCCTAAACTTTCTAAACCCTAAATAACTCCTGAACTCAAAACAATGCTTTCCACCGCAGACATAATAAAAAAAGTAAAAGAGCTGGAGATCATCAGCAAAAGGATCACCACGCATCTCTTTACAGGCGAGTATCATTCTGCATTTAAAGGCAAGGGCATGCGCTTCAGGGAGGTTCGTGAATATTCCGACGGGGATGATGTAAGGTTTATTGACTGGAATGTGAGCGCGCGTTTTTCGCATCCGTTCACCAAGGTTTTCGAGGAAGAAAGAGAGCTTACCGTGATCCTGCTGGTAGATCTAAGCGCAAGTGCGCTATTTGGCACATTACATAGCACTAAAAGAGACCTTATTACTGAAGTGGGCGCTGTTCTTACTTTCAGCGCTATTAATAATAACGATAAGGTAGGCGTAATCTTTTTTAGTGATAAGGTTGAAAAATATATCCCGCCCAAAAAAGGGAAACAGCATGCACTATATATTGTAAGGGAGTTACTAACGGCTCAGCCTAAACGAAGTGGAACAAATATCAGTGAAGCTTTAAAGTTTTTTTCGAGATCGAACCAGCATAAGAACATTGCATTTATCATGAGCGATTTTATAGATGAGCAATATGAAGATAAGCTGCGTGTTATGAGCAGCAGGCATGATGTCATTGGCCTTAAAATTTATGATAAAATGGATATGCAGCTACCTGATATCGGAATGCTGGAAGTGGAAGATCTTGAAACCGGTAAATTGCAATTGCTCGATACGTCAGATGTAATGGTTCGTCATAATTACCAGCAAAATTTTATGCAGCAAAGTGAGAATTGTAAAAACATTTTTAAAAAATCGGGTGCCGATCTGCTACACTTGCGCACTGATGAAGATTATGTGAAAATTCTGCAACAGTTTTTTTTAAGAAGAAAATAAAGCGAAAAGAAAA
>JBDTZL010000312.1:0-12140 GCA_040005125.1 Ginsengibacter sp. | reverse complement strand
AAATTGTTATCAATTCAATTTCGCGGATAAAATATTTATAGATACAACATGCCATACACTGCGTGCCGGTCTTTTGTCACCGGGAACAACAAGTTGAAAAGGCCCTACATTTGCGGATAATGCTTTACCATCTTCTTCATCAGCAAGTATAATTACTTTACCCGTGAAAGCAGTATCTATTTCAGGAAGGGCAATCACTGCATTGTAGCCATCTGAGCCACCTACCAAGACGTATTTTGCAAGATATTTTCCTCTTAGCTGATTGCCTGGAATGGCTCCGGATTCGCTGATTATAACTGAAAGCGGGATGCCACTGTACGAATGTTCTTTATGATCCGAATGAGATATGGCCTTGATACTTACATGGTTCATTTTTTTAATAGTCGCTGCATCTAATTGTGCTTTTCAACTTCTCCACCAACGGTCATAATGGTATTTTGGGAAATAGCCCGGAGATTTAAAAAAATTATTACTGTAAATAGCAAAATTAATGTTTTGCACTTTTTCATATATTAAAGATAATAATAACAAAACCCAGGAAATTTTATTCATGAATTGATTGGATTATTTTGCACCTGTATAATTTGTATCTAATTGATTTAAAAAATTGTCTTTATGAATTTTATTACCGTTATTGGCCTAATCGCAGCAACCTGCACAACGGCTTCTTTTATTCCACAGGCCATTGAAACAATACAAACCAGGGATACTTCTGGTATATCGCTGCCTATGTACTTTTTGTTTTCATTTGGAACCTTGATGTGGCTTGTGTTTGGGATTTTTTCATCGAATATACCCGTTAGTTTGGCTAATGGCATCACGCTGGTCTTCTCTTTAATTATTCTTTTTTATAAATTAAAATATAAGTAAAAATGATGTTTCGGACTTTACCTGTCAGCCATCTTACGTTGTTAAGGAATCCGTTTCACGATTATTTTTGTTCTAATTTCTTTACATCCCTGTGTGTAACGGGATGATAGTGATCCGTTGGTGAATAAGCTAATGTTTTTCAAAAAAATTCCATATAACTTCTGAGGCATCAAAATCGCTACAGGTATATTTTATTAATTGAACCGGCAATTCCTTGTGATACAGAATGTAAAATAAAATAATTTCTTTTTGATAACACAACGCATCCTGGCCTTCTCCGGGTTATGAGTAAACCATGAATAAAGCAGGAGCAATTTCTGTGGGATCTGGAATGTGGTCTTTGAAAAAAGCCAGCTTGTGACGACCATCTCTGTTGGCCGTCAGATGATATTCAATTAATAGAATTTCTTTATTCGAAAAAATCGTATGAGGATGCTACCAACGACAAATTCTCTGTCTTCGGCGCGACTTCAAACCCGCTGGCTTTTAACTCTGCCTGGAACTGTTTGAATGATGCGAGGCTCATCAGAGTATTATACGCTTCTTCATTTTCAAATTGGGTAAAGTGCATAAATGTTTTTTCATCTTCGAGCAAATAAACGCCGTATTTGATACCGGGATTATTGATTTCCCTTAAATCGTCCATCACTTTTGCAATATTTTCTTTATTCCTGGCAGTGTAATCCTGCTTTGCAGTGTATTGAACCCTTACTATTCTAAACATTTGTTTGTGTATTTTAAATATTAATAAAAAAGATTGTTGATCTGAGTCTCCCATTATTCTTCAAACTATTCCAGTCAGGGCATTATCGCTGATTGTTTTAGCGGGTGTTTAAGAATATTTCCAGCTTATCAAATCCTCCTTCCCAGCCCCCCGATCTGCCTTCTGCGTTGATTGATTTATAAATTTCCTGTACCAGTTCAATTTCCGTTTCAATTTCATTGCCGGAAAAATAGAGGGTTACCAGGCTTTCTCCCAGCCCGGATGTGTCGGGAACATAATGATATTCGTAGGAAATTTTTTTGTGTAAAACGATTTCTCTAAAAATTCCGTTAACCCACAATACTCCCGTTGTTGATATCATTTCAATGGTTAAGTTACCCCCAACAACAGGCGAAAGCATTACTTGCCCAATAGTACATTCTTTGGGGCCGAACCATTCTTTTATATGTAGCGGATTGAGAAATGCATCAAAAACTTTTTTAACGGGGTGTTTGAAAACACGTTTGCAATGAATGATGGTTGTATCTTTTTGCAGCATTTTATTTTTTTGTATTGTTATCGAAATGATCCAAAAAATTCCCCGGCGAATCAAAACTTTCTTTCCAGAACCTTTTGTTCGGATATCCATTTTGCCGCCACAGCTATGGCTTCAGGGTAATACTTACAGTAAATATACCGCCCTCTTTTTTTTCTTTTCAGCAGGCCGGCATTGTCTAAAATTTTCAAATGTTTGGAAACAGCCGGCAATGACATGTCGAAATCCGATGCCAGTTCCACTACGGTAATGGCTTCATCTTTTACTTTTTGTAAAATCGCCCGGCGGGTAGCGTCGGCCAGTGCTCCAAATACCTTATCCAGCTTTGCTGAAGATGATACAGACATTCTATAGGTTTAAATAATAGATAAAGGTACAGAAAAAAATAATTATTTAACCTTTTGGTTAAATGATAATGTAAAAATATTTCTGGTAGCCTGTTTAATTATTGATCATAGCTCTTAACCTGGCACTATAATACATGTAGTGAATAATCTCAAGCCTCCGTATGAATATTTAATTTATGAAGCTCCAGGATCGTCGTCTTACCATCATCGCTTTCACGGTACATAGGCACAAATTTTCGGTTGAAAATTATCTCGCCGAAGGTATAAGAGGTGCGTTGCTGCACATAGTTGGAAAATACATCGTCAAAGCCACGAAGCATTACATACAACTCTACGTCGGCAGTTTTCATATCCTCTTCCGTAAAGCCATGAAGGGGGCTGTTCTCGTCAATGGGATGCACAACTGTCCACGCCATGGGCATACTTTCCACCCGGGTCCTTTCCAGGTTAAGGCTGAAATATTTGTAGACCGGCGCCTGGTCTTCCACCACAAGTAAACCTGTATTAACTTTTATTTCAAGATCGGTAAGGGCATGCTTATCCTTAAAAGCAGCAAATCGAAACATAAGGCCGGTTGCTTCTTTGTAAGGGCTTATAAGCGCGTGATCGCTGAAAGCAAGATAACTCCTGGGTTTGGAAAAGCGGCCATAAATGAGGCCCGTGGCAATGGCAAGTGAAAGAAAACCCGTCAGGGCTTCAATCGCGGCAACAATATTGACCCCATCCCCAACAGGGCTCACATGGCCATAGCCAACAGTGGTAAACGTTTGGGTACTGAAATAAAATAGCTCCCTGGATATTTTCCAAATGCTGCCGCTTGTGAGTCCATTAAGTTGTTCCGGGCCAATCATTAAATAGATCAGGGTAAAAATAAAATTGATGGCCAGGTAAAAAAGGAAGATAACAGCGATGAATTTCCATAAGGACAGGTTGAGCATATCGTGGAACATGCTAAACCTTTTGCCGAAAGGCATCCCTTCCTTTACCAGGTTATAACTGCCGTCTTTATTGATAAAGCGGCCACCTACGTCATTGGTGTTGCCTGCGAAGCCGGTGTCATTGTTCTGTTTTGAGAAGGGATTTATTTTTTTGTGAGAAGACATATGGTGAGATTGTGAGTTGTCAATGGTCAATGGTCAAAAGTTAATTGGCAAATTTATGAATCATTATTCTTAACCTGTAGATCTTCCTCTTCGCGCGGAGTCCTTTCAATGGCATATTTAAATATAGTGTTCCATTTGAATCTTGAACCTAGAACCTTGAACCTTCAACCTTGAACCTTCACCCGTCGATTTATGGCTTATATTTTTCCAATGCATTGATTGCTTTTTTATAATTTATTAATAAACCGGGTGCTCTGTCTACAGCCCACGCATGAAAATTATCACGCATTAAAAGTAACGTGATCCGGTTATCTGCAGCAGTTCGTGATTCCCTGGAAAGCAAAAGGGTGCCTATTTCCTGTTCCACTTTTGCAATGCGTTGCTGGTTATCATAAATGTCAGTAAGCAGGCTATAATCTATAAGGTCTATTTTAGAAAAAATATTATCCTGTTTTGCTACCTGCCATGCAACATCATTTAAATCGCGGTAAGTTACTCCATCCGGAACTATAGCTTCCAGTTTTAAAATACCGTTATTGATGAATTGGTGCTGTAATCCCGGATTAACAAGAGCGGAATCAATATTTTTCAATACATCTAAATGATATAGATATTGTTCCTGTTCCTTCCGCAGGTTATCAATTAGTTCTATTCTTACAGCATTTAATATTTCACGGGTATGTTGTTTATCGTGAATATTATTAAATATCTCTGTCAGCAACAAAGCAAAGAGCACACTGAATACAATCAACAATGATTCACCAAGATATTCTTTCCAGGTGCGTACAGTAATTACTTCTGCTATTTTAGATTTTTCTTTTGCCGGTGGTAATTTTTCACTTTTTACTATTTCAGGTTGCTTTGTTGATTCTTCTTCCATGGGCCTGTTTTATATGCAAAATAATCAGAATAAATGAACCCGGTACATGAAGAGCAATAAGAGATTAATTAATTAAATGGTTGTGCAATCGTCAAGTACGATTGATCATAAAAACCTGATAACCTCAGGCATTACGTGGTGAAATAAAAAACCACATGGACATTTACGATCCATGTGGTTTTGTAACAGGGAATGACATCCCTCGAATAAGATCTATTCTATAACGATCTTATGCTTGCTTGTACTGCCGTTTCTTATTATGTTGAGATAATAAACCCCGTGCGCAAGAACAGGCAAATTCAGTTGAATGTTTTGTCCTGAAGTCCTGTAAGTTTTAATTTGATTCCCCAATGTATTAATCAGCTGTAATGTAACTGATTTATCATTTCCCGGTATGTAAACATTTATCCTGTCTTTTGCCGGGTTTGGAAATATTTGTACTCCTTTCAGATTATCAAATATCACCGATCTTACATCAGAATAATCAATTGCTCCAGTGTTGCCTACATGGTCAATCCTGTAAAGGTTAAGGCCATCTGCAGGCGATTCATCCGTAAAATTATAAGGTTGCAATTCCGCATCATCGTTAATGGTATTTAAAGTACCTATTGCTTTAAAGCTTGCTCCATTATCTGTGCTTCTTTCTACCTCGTAAGAACCATTGTTAATTTCAACGGGTGTATGCCAGGTGAGCAAGGCTTGTGCATCGCGTTTCACCACTACAAAGTCGGCAGATGGTACATTGTTGCCCTTTATTTTTGTTACTACAGTTGAAGATCCTTTCAACTCATTTTTCTGGTTAAGCAATTTGGCCGTATTGGTAATCATCGGAGATGCTGATAGTAAAATGTCATCTATGATCCATCCGGTACCGCCATCCGGTGTTGCTATGCTGTTATCACTTGTTGCATAGCGGAAGCGTATCTTCACTTTTTTACCGGCAAAAGCGCTAAGGTCTATGCTGGTAGTACCTGCAACAAAGCCTGAGAAGGCATTTCTGCCATTGAGGACTGAATTTCCGGTTATAGTTTCATCATAAACCACGCCTGACATATAAGGCCCTAAATCCTGCCAGGTTTTTTCTCCGTCAGTAGTAATTTCAACAACCCCTCCGTTATTAAAATCATCGGAAATGATCTCATGGAAAAAGCTAAAGGTTGTTTGAATTCCAGGAACAAGAAATTCCCCGGCGGTAGTAAGGTTCTCTTCATCTTTTACGGAGGCATCATTTGAATAGTACAGGAAAATACCTATGTTAAGAGTCCCCCATGCAAGATTTTGACCATTATGTGTTACCCATTTATCTGATATCGTCGGGGTAATCGCAGAATCATTTAAGTAAACAGAATCGGGGAACGAAGCGTTATTCTTTACTTTTACTTTTATTTTAAATGTAAGGCTGTCCCCGTTTTGCATATCAATATCATTGAAACTAACCGTTCTGTTTGCCGGGTTGTATGCTCCATCGCTGCTTACATATTTGACATTGCCGGGCAAAGAATCCGTTACGGAATAGTTTTGTTGTATGCGTCCACCACATACGGTCTTTGCTCTCAATCCTATGGTGTAGTTCAATTTGCCGGTTGGAGATACTGATTTTTTATCAGCATGTTTTGTAATAAATATGGCTCCCAGTTTAAAATCAGGTGTTTCATCGCCTGCTATATCGGCGCTTCCTTCCGATGCACCTACACCCATTCCCCTGCGTGCAAATGCTCTCCAGATGGCACAACTGTATTTTCCATTATACAATAAGGTATCAGCTTTTAAAATTGCATCTCTGCCATCAATAAATCCAGGGCTGCATGGTTGTAGTTTCAATCCTTCCATTACCAGTTTATAAGCAACCGAATTACCACCCGCTCCATTTGCATCAAAAATATCCTTATTAATAATTCCATCCTGTTCTATTATATTCCAGGCCATATCCCAGAGAACAGTTGTCCATATTTCGCCTATGGCGTGAGGCTCACCGCCAGTAGCGGCAATATCTCCATAGGTGTGTGGATTTATTTTCATATCCGTTGAATATGGGAACTGCCTTATGCCCGGGCCGTCTGTTGGCTCATTCTCAACATATGTACCAATGGTCCTTGGTTTAGGCCCGTCACTAACCCTGGCCTTATGCCAGTTTGTAATGGTCATCAGCGATACGAAATCACTCCATCCTTCACCCATTTGTTCGGCATTCATCAAACAGGATGCATTAGAAGGCCCTCCTGTGAGGCGGTTTGAAATACCATGGGTGTATTCGTGGCAAATAACACTGTTGTCGAGATCGCCATCTGTAAATGGCGGGTTTGAAAGAGTAACGTTTACAGGGCTGCCGGCACTTAAGACAGACCTAATTTTAGTTCCGTCTTCAAAGCTTATCATAACAGCAGGTATGGTGATGGAAGAATCAAGGCCTCCCATAATAAAGGGCGCCTCACCCGGAACATTATCCATTGCTATTACTGCTATCGCTCCTGCATTCTGGGCATTTAAAATTTTAACTGCAAAACCGCAGATACCCCTGCTTAATAAAACTATTTTGCCTTTTAAATCATCGCTGGCAATATCACAGGCATTATGAAGCGTATCTGATGCTTCATCATAAAGCGCCACATCACCATTAACGGGCCCGGTGTTAACCAACAAATTATTAGGGCTTAAAGCGCTTTCTACTGCAACAATATTACCCGCAACAGATGCGGGTGAATTAACTGTCATGCGTTTTGCAGGATCGACATCCCATAAAAACATTTGCATCCTGGGGTTTTTTCCATCCGGTGGCGTACCAAAATTGGCGTTATCAAAGCCACTTCCATCCTGGGCATCTGCAAAAACGAAGTCATAACCCTTTCCACCTCTGCCCAGGTTATTTTGTTGAAAATTTCCCGATACTTCATCAAAACCATACTGGTAAGAAAGATCATGCATTATGTTATTCCAGTAAAATAAATTGGTGATTGCAAAACCCTGGTTAACAGAATCTGTAGGATCCTTGCCGAAGTCGGGCATAAAATCAAAGAAAAGGTCATGCTTGTTAACTACCCCTTTTGCCCGTTTGCCAACTCCATTGTCGCCGTTTAAATCTTCCTGGGCCAAAACATTATTACCGCGGGTAAATTTATATTGCCTGGATCCATCATCGTTCCATATAAAAGGAACTGCCCCGCTGCCCGTAGGCGATAACGTCCATGGATCAGTAGTTAATGCAGGAGCGCCTTTGGGAAAGCTGGGCGCTTCGGCGGGGAAATTTACTACACGGTATGTAACAGATGTAATTCCCTGGGGCGGCTGATTTTTATTGTCATCGGTGTTTTTAAAAGATAGTCCGTTTGAAGTCTTCGCTTCTTTTTTTATCTTATCCCGTTTTTCGTAAACCGTATAATTTTCCTTCTTAACTACATTTCCTTTCGAAGCATCTACCATTACCCGCCAGCTATCTGAAGATTTTTTTGGTGAGAGATTTACTTCCCATACCAGCTGTACTCTTTGAAAGCTCTTTTGCGGGATCCATATCAGCCGGGCCGTTACGTTTTCTTTTGCAATGCCCATGTCTCCAAAATCTGTTATCCTGGAAAAATCCGCGTTTGCAGCAGGCCTTTGGCTTAAGGAAGGCGTGGAAAGACGCAAATGCTGTGCCGCGGCCTGTATAGCGCCCTCTGCAGTTACAGATGGCGTGATAGCTTTTTTTTGCTGAGTGATAGCAGAGCTGTTTACCAAACTCAAATCAATTCTTTTACCGGCGCCCGAAACCAGTGTTCCGTTTTTAAAAGCCAGCACCTGTATTACTTTATCTACATCAATGCCCATGTACGTTTGTTGCAGGTACACCAAAGTATTGCCGGATAAGGCATCTACATATGTATCCGAAATTCTCGAGTCAACAATATTCTGCGTTGATAAACCAATAGCCGTAGCATTACTTTTTACCAGAGATAATGCCTTTTGCGAATCCTGTATATTTTGCGCCATAATGGTTTGATATATGAACGCAAACAAAAAGGTTACAATTAATTTTAAGGGGGTAATTTGTTTTCTCATGTCGATTAGTTATTAGTTTAATAAATTATAGATTTGTTATATAAATCTATATATTAAACTTTAGATAATAAGGTCTGAAATAAGAAAATTTTAAGAAAATTTTATGTTTTAAACAAAATATTTTCTTTCCTGTGACAATTGGATCAAAAAGGAGCTATTCTATTATTGCAGGACATTTTCAATCAACGGTATTCAGGGAAATGAAAAGAATATTTTTGCCAATTATCCAGGCAGGTCTTTCCATTAATTAATAATGTATTTGTTATAGTATTTATATATAACTGCAAAAGTTTCTTGTTTTTTTTGCGCTAAAAAATAATCATTGATTATAAAAACTTTATACCACCAGGTTTTATCAGATGAAATAGAAACGGACAAAGTGATAACAAAAGAACAGGCAGAAAAACTGTTTGCTTATTTTAAGAACTGTACTACTTTCCGGTGGTTGGATGCTAACAATAATTGTGAAGACAGGGCCAACGCAATTTGTATTCTCCTGGATGAATGGAACATACAAAATGGCAAGGGTTGGGTTTTCAGCGGTTACGTTTTTAAAAAAACCGGGTACCTGAAAAACCTGTGGAAATATCATGTGGCGGCTTTGGTTCCTGTAAAGGAAGGTGCTGTAATAAAGTATTATATTATTGACCCTGCTACCTCAGATAAATTGATATTAATTGAAGATTGGGCGGCGAATATTACAGATAACCCGCATAGCTATTACTTAATCAAAAAGGGAGACTATTATATTTTTAACGCAGGCAAAATTGAAAAAGGCAACTGGTTTGAAAGAAATAAACGCAACTATAACTGGACGATCCAGGGATTGAGTGGAATCAACGGTGTTTCAAGTAAGGGTAAGGCACAGCTTGTTTTTAATAAAAAGAAAGTGTTGAAAACAGAAGCGTCATTTAAAGAATTAAAAAAATTGAAACCAGCGTTGTAGCATATAAAGTTCAAGATTGAAAACTTCAAACTTTGAACTTTCAACCTTCAATCTTAACTTGCTTGATATGAAACCTTCGATACTTGTTATTGGCAGCTCCAATACCGATATGGTAATAAAAGCGTCACGCCTACCTGCTGCGGGTGAAACTATTTTGGGAGGAACGTTTTTAATGAACCCCGGTGGCAAAGGTGCCAACCAGGCTGTAGCTGCAGCAAGGCTTGGAGGGGCTGTAACTTTTATCTGTAAAACCGGTAACGATATTTTTGGCAGGCAATCCGTACAGATATTTAAGGAAGAAGGTATTGATACGGCATATATTTTTGAAGATCCTCTGCAGCCGTCGGGTGTTGCATTAATTACAGTGGATGATAATGCAGAGAATTGCATTGTGGTAGCGTCCGGATCCAATGCATATTTAACTCCCGGCGATCTTACGATGGCTGTTGTTTGCATAGAAGAAGCCTCTATCATTTTGATGCAATTGGAAATCCCGATTGAAACAGTTGCCCATGTAGCATGTGCTGCAGCTGCTCTTAATAAAATATTTATTTTAAACCCGGCACCTGTATGCGCATTGAATGATGAATTGCTGAAGCATGTTTCCATTATTACACCCAATGAAACTGAAGCCTCCATGCTCACTGGTATTAAAGTTACCGATGAAACTTCTGCAGAACAGGCAGCAGTATATTTACATGCAAAAGGTATTGCCACAGTCATCATAACTTTAGGCTCCAAAGGTGCATTGGTATTGCATGAAGATGAATGTACCCTTGTTCACGCACCGGCTGTACAGGCATTAGATACTACGGCCGCAGGAGATGTATTCAATGGGGCACTGGCAGTTGCGCTATCAGAAAATAAAACGATGCCGGCATCAGTTGAATATGCCTGCAAAGCCGCGGCCATCTCTGTTACACGCATGGGTGCACAGGCATCAGCGCCATATAGAAGTGAGTTGTAAGTTGTGAATGGTGAGTGTGAGCAGTTTATTGGTTTATTGGTTTATTGGTTAATTTGCTTAATGACCATTGACTTATTGACCATTGATCATTGACCATTCACAACTCACAATAAAACCCGATTGCATGAAAAAACTAACGATCATTATTTTTCTTTTTGTATCCTGTATTTCTTTTGCACAAAAGCAAAAACCCATAAGTATCATTTTCGATACCGATATTGCACCGGATTATGATGATGTAGGCGCTATGGCCTTGCTGCACGCATTTGCAGATATGGGTGAAGCAAAAATCCTTGCTACCATTTCGTCAAATGCATTTGAAACAACAGCACCCACGCTTAGTGTGCTGAACACTTATTTTAACAGGCCGGGTATTCCCATTGGCATAACTAAAAATGCGTTGCCAAATAAAAATTGCTCCCAGCAATGGGCTGAGGCGATCGTTTCAAAATATCCGCATGCCCTTAAATTAAATGACGAAGCTATCGATGCAGTAAAATTGTACAGGAAAATATTGTCGGCGCAACCTGCTAAAAGTGTAACAATTGTAAGTGTCGGGTTTTTCACCAATTTGGCTGGTTTGCTCAATTCAACAGCCGATGAATATTCGCCTCTTAGCGGAAAAGATCTCATAATAAAAAAAGTAAAGCAATTGGTTTCTATGGCGGCGCGTATTGACAAGGACAGCATCGGTGGATATGAGTTCAATGTTATGGTTGATGCGGCAGCTTCGCAAAAAGTATTTGCAGAGTGGCCCACACCTGTTACCATCAGCGGTTTTGAAATTGGTGAAAAAATATTAACAGGTATTCGCCTGGTACACAACAAAACCATCAGGAAAAGCCCTGTTAAAGATGCATTTGAAATAGCCCTATCAAAAGACAAGAACACAATTGGCCGCAACAGCTGGGATGAAACGGCTGTGCTGGTCGCGGTACGTGGGATAGAGCCTTACTTCAGTTATCGCAAATTAAATTTGGATGTTAAAGATGATGGCAAAAATGTGTTGATTCCCGGTGAAAAATTTACTTACCTAACGTTTAAACAAACGCCGGAAGAAATTGGAAAACTGATTGAGGATTTAATGATGCATCAACCGGTGAGGAGGTAAGTGGTGAGTAGTGAGTGGTCAATAAGTCAATTGTCAATAAGTCAATTGGCGATAATCAGAGAGCTGCCCTGAAAGGGCGCGATATGCCGGCATAGGCTGCAGGCCTATGATGCAATGAGCAAAAGGCAATAACCGAATTGACCGATTAACCAATTAAGCAATATGCAATATGCAATAAGCAATTAAAACATTCACAACTCACAATTCACAATTCACTATACAAACCCAGCTTTATGAAAAAATTAATGATGATCACGTGTTTTCTTTTTGCCGTACAAAATATGCAGGCACAAAAAACACTCACTATTTCCAAAGATGTTTTAAAAGACAAAATTAAAGGTGGCTGGGCCGGACAAACCATTGGCGTTACGTTTGGCGGGCCTTATGAATTTCGTTTCGAGGGAACATTCATTGGAGATTATCAGCCATTGATCTGGAATGATAGTTTGGTGAAAAAAAATATGCTGTACAATGCAGGTCTTTATGATGACTTATATATGGACCTCACATTTGTGGACGTGTTTGAAAAATATGGGTTGAATGCACCCGTTGATTCTTTTGCAAATGCTTTTGCACATGCAGGCTATATGTTGTGGCATGCAAACCAGGCCGGCCGGTATAATAT
>JBDTZL010000114.1:0-12160 GCA_040005125.1 Ginsengibacter sp. | reverse complement strand
CTTTGGATGTACCGGCGGCAGGCATCGCAGTGTGTACGCTGCAGATGCGCTTACCCGCCATATCAGGAATAAATTCAATGTAAAAGTTGAACTACATCATATCGAACAAAACATCCACGAGCAAAAAGGCTTTTAAATTTTTTTATCGTTCATTCATAATAATAAATTAAAAGATGAAAGCAATGATTTTAGCCGCGGGCCTTGGTACACGTTTGAAACCATTTACTGACAGGCATCCAAAAGCTTTGGCTGTCGTGAACGGCAAAACATTATTACAAAGAAATATTGAATACCTGGCCTCATTTGGTATTAAAGATATTATTGTGAATGTTTATCATTTTGCCAACCAGGTAAAAAAAATTATTTCAAAAAATGATGGTTTCGGCAGCAGTGTCACTATTTCAGACGAAAGCGATACCATACTTGAAACCGGTGGCGGCCTCAAAAAAGCAGAATGGTTCTTTACCGGCAGCAAACTCCCTTTTGTTGTTATAAACGTAGATGTACTTACAGATATGGATTTAGGAGAAATGATTGATCACCATAAGAAGCTGCAGCCACTCGCTACGCTTGCCGTTACGTCCAGGAAAACCTCGCGATATTTTTTATTTGATGAGATGCCCAATTTATGTGGATGGAAAAATGAGAAAACAGGCGAACAAAAAATAAGCCGGGAAGGCAGCATCTTTTTGGAAAAAGCATTCAGTGGAATTCATGTTATTTCTCCAAAAATATTTCCATTAATAAAAATGTCTGCATTGCCATCGGGCCCAAAAGATAAATTTTCTATGGTGGACGTTTACCTCGAGCTTGCCAAAACTCAAGCTATCACAGCATTTGACCACAGCAATACAAAATTTGTTGACGTGGGTAAACCGGAGAGTATTGCAATCGCCGATAAAATATTTTCTTAATGACTCATGTTCACAATTGTTTTATTCATTGTATCCTGCGTTCCAAAAGCCCTGGCTGTCGCAGAGTACAAAAAGAAAATAAGGAAATATTAATTAGCCAACAACTAACCCATTTTTTAAAATTGTATTTTTGCAAATAATATGCAAGTCTTATTTTTCATCATAATCATGCTGGCCACATTTTTCACAATGGAGGGCATTACGTGGCTTACTCATAAATATATAATGCATGGGTTTTTATGGTATCTCCACGAAGATCATCATAAGAAAGGCCCTGGGTTTTTTGAAAAAAATGACACTTTCTTTCTGATATTTTCGATTCCCAGTATACTCTGTATTTTTTTGGGTACATTTCATGATAAATTATGGCTGGCAGCGTTAGGAACAGGTGTCGCAATGTATGGTTTTGCATATTTTTTGGTACATGATGTAATAATTCACCAGCGCATAAAACTTTTCACACGAAGCAATAACGTGTATGTAAGAAGTATCCGGTGGGCGCACAAAATGCACCATAAGCATTTGGAAAAATACGATGGTGAAAGTTTTGGTATGCTGATAGCCGCAAAGAAATACCGGGATAAAATTAAAGCTGATAACAAAAGAGGGGTCAAAAATAAAATTGCGGCTACCGGTTCTGTTTTTACAGACACTTGATTCGGGAAGTTATTTCATATTGTCTCTTGCTTCTTGTCTCTTGTTTCTTCTTTCTTCTTCTATTTTTCCGAATTAATCTATCTTCAGCCGCAAAAGTATTTTCAATAATTGCTTTTACACATGCAGGCAAAAAGTTACGATTATATTTTTCTGGGAGCAGGTTGCGCATCGCTTAGCATTGTTATGAGAATGATCGCGTCGAAAGAATTTAGTCAAAAAAAAATACTACTGGCTGACAGGGAACCGAAAACCAAAAATGATCGTACCTGGTGCTTCTGGGAGCAGGAAGGGGGCTTTTTTGAAGATATTGTTTACCGGAAATGGAGCAGGCTTTTTTTTAAAACTGATAATATTTCTATCCCTCTGGAGATGGGCGATTATCAATATAAAATGATAAGAGGAATCGATTTTTATGACAAATGTTTCTCCGTCATAAAATCCCTTAATAATATTGATATCATTTATGGAGAGATCTCTTTTGAAGAAGACAATGAATCAACCACCATAAAAATTAATAATGAGCTTTTGGAACTTAATAAAAACACTATAGTATTTAATTCTCTTTACTTTCCAGCCCCGAAACAAAAAGATAAATTTTACCTCCTGCAGCATTTTAAAGGCTGGATAATAGAAACCACACCCGGTTTCTTTGAAGTTGAGGATGCAACGCTTATGGATTTCAGGGTATCCCAAACCAATGGTACAACTTTCGTTTACGTATTGCCGTTATCTTCAACAAAAGCTCTTATTGAATATACGCTCTTTTCAGAAAATTTATTGCCGGCTGCTGAATATGATAGTAAACTTAAAAGTTACCTGGAAGATTTTTTAGGGCTTTATAACTATGCCATTACTGAAGAAGAATTTGGCGTTATCCCAATGACAAATGCAAATTTTCCTTTTTTAAAAAATGGGATGTATTGTATAGGTACTGCCGGCGGACAAACGAAAGCATCTACGGGGTATACATTTCGTTTTATTCAAAAACAGGCAGACACGATTGTGCAAGAATTAATTTTAAAAGGCAACCTCTCAAAAAACAAAAAAACAAAAAGACGATTTTTCTTTTATGACAGTACCTTGCTGCATATACTTTCTAAAAATTTATTACCCGGAAAAACTATTTTTTCCATTCTTTTCAAAAAAAACCGCGCAGATAAAGTTTTGAAATTTCTTGACAATGAAAGCAAGGTTTCAGAAGAAATACGATTATTAAATTCTCTCCCGAAAAAGATATTTATAAAAGCAGGCTTTATTGAATTTATTAAGATGATACGTTCCCGAAAGAAAAGTTAATATCATTATATGTGTGTAAACCTTTGGCCTAAATTATTATCCTACAGCAGGTTTCTCTATTTTTGCTGACAGATTAAGAATATTTTATGACTCCTCAACCTGATGACCAGGAGCTTTTATTGAGCTTCAAAGAGCCTGCTACAAAAGAGCAGGCCTTTACCAGTATTATAAAAAAGTACCAGGAGAAACTCTATTGGCATATAAGGAGAATGATCGTTGACCATGACGACACTAATGACGTTCTGCAAAACATGTTCATTAAAGTATGGAAAGGCCTTGAAAATTTCAGGGAAGACAGCCAGTTGTACACGTGGCTCTACCGTATAGCTACCAATGAATCACTTACTTTTCTGGGCCAGCAGAAAAAAAGAAGTTTAGTTTCTTTGAGCGACGTTGAAAACGGGCTCAGTAATAAATTGAAAAGCGATTCACATTTTGATGCAAATAAGCTTGAGTGGAAACTGCAGCTTGGTATTCAAAAATTGCCTGAGAAGCAAAGGCTTGTATTCAACCTGAGGTATTATGATGAAATGCCTTATGAAGAAATGAGCAGGGTGCTGGATACCAGTGAGGGGGCGCTGAAAGCGAGTTATCATCATGCAGCCAAGAAAATTGAGGAATTTATACTAAATAATTAAACTTTATGCCACTCCGGCAGTCTTATAAACTGTAATGAATCCTTCACCCGAAATATTAAATGAATTAAAAGCTATCAGCCCGCTGCTTGCAGATCTGGAAAAAATCAATGTTTTCGGGGTTCCGGAAGGATATTTTAATGAATTACACCTTCGGATCGCTGATTACGCCCTGCTCAATAATACTTCCGCAGTGGATAATATCAATAAAAGGAACCTGCAGCAGGTTCCTCAGGGATATTTCGATACATTAAGCGATTCGATTCTTGCTAAAATAAAGGCCGCTTATCCCGAAAGCGCTGAAGAAGAATTACGCAGCTTTTCCCCAATGTTATATGCATTGAAAGGTGAAAATGTCTTTTCGGTCCCAAATGGCTATTTTGAATCTTTTGTTGAAAACACAGTTGAAAGGTTGAAACAACAGCCTGCCGATTCGGAAAGTGCTGAGGAAGAATTACGCGGCCTTTCCCCAATGTTGTATGCTTTAAAAGGTGAAAATGTCTTTTCGGTTCCAAATGGCTATTTTGAATCCTTTGCTAACAACACCGTTGAAAGGGTGCAACAACTACCTGTCGCTACTGAAAGTGCTGAGGAAGAATTGCACCAGCTTTCTCCTGTTTTATATGCTTTAAAAGGTGAAAATGTCTTTTCGGTTCCGGATGGTTATTTTGAATCTTTTGCCGGAAATGTACTTGATAAGGTGAAACCGCAAGCGGCTAAAATTATCACCATGAAAAAAAGAAATTCATGGTTGAGATATGCCGCAGCAGCCGTTATTACAGGCGCCATAGCCGTAAGTTCCCTTCAAATATTCAATAGTTCGGATAATGGAAAATCGACACTTCCATATGATGTTCAGGCTTCATTTCAATATAAAACTCAAGATGATTTAAATGCCGGCATCGCAAAATTGAGCGATGATGATATTATTAAATATCTTGAAAAGAACGGTAATATTACGGATAATGAATTACTCACAAACGATATTGACGTTAGCGAAATGCCCAGCCAGGCCGACTATTTAAATGATGAAAATACCCTGAATACCTATCTTGATAAAATAGATGCTGAAAGTGCTGATAAATCAAAGCCCTAAGATGAAAAAATATATACTTATATTATTATTTGTAGTGTTTGGATGCGCGTCGGGAGTTAATGCCCAGGATCCCGTGGATACAAGGGCAGAAAAAATTCAGTCCTTAAAAATTGCTTTTATTACCCAAAAGCTACAGCTCACCAGCGATGAGGCAGAAAAATTCTGGCCAATTTATAACCAGTATGATAACGAAATACACAGTTTGCCTAAAGGTGGTGATGTTATTACTACAGACCAGAAACTTCTCGACATCAGAAAAAAATATGCACCCTCATTTGATAAAGTAATCGGCCCACAGAAACTTAATAAGCTTTTTAATGCCGAAAGAGATTTCCGTGATATTTTAATTCGCCGCCTTCAAAACCGCCAGCAGCAACGAATGGGACCTCTCAGACGGTAAACTAATTTTTTATTTACATATTAAATTAAAATGATAATTGGAGAAACTAAAATTTCTCCTATTTTTGTAACTAGGTGTTTTTCATAGGTTAGCAACGGCCGGCCCTTTTTAGGGCAGGCCTTTTTTATGTGATGCCTGCTAAAACCTGTAAAGAGGATATTTTATATCGTGATAAAAAAGGAATGTCCATTTTTCTTTTTCGCCCAATTGCCACCACTCCCGGCGTAATTCCATGGCTTTTGCGCCATCATAATCATACTTGGCTTTGAACCGGTTTTTCATTTGTTGAAGCTGTGGCGCTACATCACCGCCAAAGAATATCTTTTCCCCATTATCATCAATTAAAAATACCTGGTGAAATGGGCTATGGGCACCCGTCATTTCATATTGTATATAATTATCAATTGAGCCTTTGCTCTCAGTAAATTGCAATTGTTTACTTCCCTGCAGCGCTAAAAAATCTTCAGTAATATAAGATGGAGAAGCTTTTTGAAAGGCAAAATCCCATTCCTGGCGGTTAATATAATAGGTCGCGTTTTCAAAACTTAATTCTTTTTTTCCGGGCTTTGCTATTCCGCCGGAGTGATCTTTATGCAGGTGGGAAAGGAGCACCTTTGTCACATCTGAAGGACTAATGGCATGTGATGCAAGGTTCTTATGTATTTGCAAATAATGGTTGTCATCGGCAAAGCCAAGCCCGGTATCTAATAAGAGGATATCTGCAGAAGTTATAACAGCAAATGGCTGAATTTCCACGAGCAGGCTTCCTTTGGACCTTTGCTGCAAATCATCTTTGTCAAGTTGAAATGGAACAAATTTTTTTGATTGATCAACAGTAAAAGCTCCTTCACTGAGTGGTATAATCTTCATATCTTAAAAGTTTCACTGCTTTGCCTGTTGTTTATTGTCCATTCCTCCTGCACTTAGGTGCAATAAAGGAGTATAAACCCAGTTGTTTGGAAGCAAGTTGTTACGCATAGGTTATATATAATTGACTTATCTCAATATTATTTGCCTGTCAGCATCGAGCCTCACCAGTATAAAAATTAATATAGTAAACGTTAATAATGAAGAACCTCCATAACTCATTAATGGTAATGTAATACCAATTACCGGCGCCAGTCCTACGGTCATACAGATATTTATGGAAACATGAAAAAATAAAATTGCAGCAACGCTATATGCATATACCCGGCTAAAAGTACTTCTCTGTCTTTCGGCAATAAAAACAATACGCAAAAGAAATAACACATATAAAATAATAACGAAGCTGCTGCCTATAAATCCAAAGTTTTCACCTACAGCTGTAAAAATAAAATCTGTATGTTGTTCAGGAACAAACTCACCCTGGGTTTGTGTTCCTTTTAGAAAACCCTTTCCCAGAATACCCCCTGACCCGATGGCGATTTTCGACTGTTTTACATTATAATTTTCCTTTTCCTTTTTTATTTTCTTTGTTTGAACTTCTTCTTTTTCCTTTTGCTCATCCAGCTTTTTAGCATCAGCATTGTCGTTAGGAATATAATCCACTCCAAAAGTGTTTAAAATTCTTTCTACCTGGTATGGCTGCAAAACATGTTGAAAAATATAGGGAACGGCAAATCTTTGAATACCAACGCATAATATCCAAATACCGAGAATCACAACCAGGACACTTTTATCGCGCCTGACGTTCCTTCGTAAAAAGTAAACAGTTACCCCGGCAACTGCGGTAATGATAATTGCCAATGTATTTTTCTCGACCAAAATGGTAGCTACCACAAGCACTGCAAATGAAAATCCGATAATGAGATAAACAGGTGGCAAGCCTTCCCGGTACATCGGGATGAGAAATGCAAAATACACCAAAGCCAGCCCCGTTTCATTTTGCAGGATCGAAAAAACTGCGGGCGTTAATACAATAGCCGCAGCAATAAGCTGTGAGCGTGGCTTCTCAAAATTTGTTTCGGTGCGGGATAAATATTTTGAAAGGGCCAACGCGGCAAATATTTTACAGGTTTCTACGGGCTGAAGATTAAAGAAACCCAATGGTATCCATGATCTTGAGCCATTGATATTTTTACCAACTACAAATGTTGCTATCATAAGTATTATTCCAAATAAGTAGCTGATGTTGGCGGTAGCGGTAAAAAATTTACTATCGGTGAGTAACACTACAATTGCCATAGCAACAGAAATTCCCAGGAATAAAATCTGCCTTGAATAATTCTTTTTTAAACCTTCTATATTCTGAAGAATGTTTTCATTGTTGTGGTATTCAACCGAAAAAATACAAAGTATGCCAATACATACGAAGATTATATATAACCAGATAGTTGCCCAATCGATCCCTTTTGATATTATTGCCTTGTCACTCATGTAAAAATATAGAAGTCATCTTATTTTAAAGTATCTGTAGTATTTGGTTTTCTTTGCTTGTCTGGCAATGTAGCCTCCGGCTTTTGTTTCACATCTGCATTCTTTTTTTCTGGCGGTATGGAATCTGTAGCCGGGTTTTCCTTTTGCTTTGATTTTTTTAATTTGTCCAATGACTCGGTATCATCTTCGTCGTCAATACCCATCGTATCTTTTACAATTTTAATATACCCTTTTTCAATAAGGTAAGAAGTATCTCTTGCATGAATTAATGAGTCCCGGATACGGATAGCTTCATAAATACGTGCAGGCATGAGGTTTAATTTTGCCAGTGCATCTACTTTTGCTTTCCGATCAGGTTCAGGGATGGAATCTTTCAGGTACTGCTCGATCATAAGGCTGGCAATAGGAGCAGCAGAGGTTGCTCCGAAGCCTGCGTTTTCACAAATAACGGCAATGGCTATGCGAGGATTTTCCCGCGGCGCAAAAGCGGCGAAAAATGCGTGAGACTTCTGTTTTACTCCTTTATAATAATTTTCAACAGTACCCGTTTTACCGCAAACAACAATACCGGGCACTTTTGCCGCTGCACCGGTACCGGTTTCCATTACGCCCTGCATACCATCGTGCACGGCATCAAACACAGTATCAGGAATAGCGATTGGATGGTGCTTTACCTTGAAGGAATCCAGCAACCCATAAGTATCGCCTCCTTCTATAGAATCAATGAGGTGTGGCGTTATATACCATCCATCGTTTGCCAGGTAAGCCATTTCATTCGCCACCTGCACCGGGGTTACATTTACTTCACCCTGCCCTATGCTCACTGAGCGAAAAGTGCAAAAATTCCAATGTCCTTCCCCATAAATTTTATTGTAAGTCTTCGGTGTTGGGATCAACCCGCTTTTTTCTGTAGGAACATCAATGCCCAATTTATGTCCAAGCCCGAAGGCATACATATAACTGTCCCAAACCTTAAGACTGCTATCCACAGAACCATAAGCGGGATTGTTAATCGTACGCTGCATTACATTGGCAAAATAAGTATTACACGAATGCGTTATTCCTCCTTTTAAATTAAAATTGCCAGGATCGAGACAACCCATAGGCTTACCGCATCCATAAAATGCACCCGTGCATAAAAATTTTGTTGAAGTTGATATTACGCCTTCCTGGAGGCCGATCAATGCCTGAAGGGTTTTAAAGGTAGAACCTGGTGAATAATAAGCGTTCACGGTCCTGTTAATCATTGGCAGCCTGGGGTCTAAAAGCAGTTGTGCAAAATGCTTTTTTCTTTCGCCACCTGTTAAAAGACCTGGGTTATAAGTCGGGCTGCTTATCATGGCAAGTACGCCTCCTGTTTTGGGATCAAGTGCTACTATTGCCCCGATCTTATTTTCCATTAAATGCTCTCCCAACATTTGCAAATTAACATCAAGCGCAAGGTGCATATTCTGCCCGGGTACAGCAGCAGTATCATACCTTCCTTTTTCCAGGCGTTCTGTCAGGCGGTTTTTATTGTCTCTTTTCCAAAACTCAATACCCCTCTGGCCCATCAATACTCTTTCATAACTCCGTTCCAACCCTGTTCTTCCTGCATAATCCCCAATCTGGTAGCCCTGGCCTTCGTGATGCTTTAAAAAAGAAGAATCCACCTCGCTTAAGTAACCAAGTATATTGCCACCTGCATCAAAAGGATAATCACGCACCGGTCTTTCCTGCAGATAAAAAGCGGGAACAAATTTATACATGCTTTCATTAAGCCTTGCAATTTTTTCGCGCGGCAGCAAGGGATCAAAAACCGATACACGATAACTCCTGTTCTTAATGATTGCGTTAATAATTCTTTTTTTAAATTCTGCAGTATCAATATCAAGAATGTGGCACAGGGCTGCTGTATCAAGATTCATTCCTTTTATTTTACCTGGCGTTACCATCAGGTCGTAAATAATTGTGTTGCGCAAAATTGCTTTCCCCGTACGGTCATACAGAATTCCCCTGTCGGGATAAATCACTTTTCGAAATTTACCCTGCTCATCGGCCATTTCAGAATATTTAGTATTAAAAACCTGCAGGTTAAAAAGCCTTACGATGATAAGAAGCCCCATTAATATAAACATTATTGTAATAATATTTTTCCGGGGTTGGTAAGAATCAGGCACAGATTTATTATGATTTTGAGAGATTGAGCAGGTATATAAAGGAATTCATTGCAAAAATAATACGTCTACGCTGTATTTGTTCTAAATCTTTGCTTTCTTACAAATAATAATTCAGTTAGCAGAATTAATAAAAGACTTATTGCTGAAGACAACAGGGTTTTCAAAATAAAATACAAATATCCCCCTGTTTGCAGAGCTTCTAAAAAGAAAAGGAAAGAATGATGAAGCAGGGTTAAAATTGCAATGTAGGTAAAATAAGGAGCAAAGCCCATACTTTTAATGGAAGGCTCATTGTAATTACTTTCAGCACCTTCCTGCGAAATAAGGAGATTAATTAAAAAGGGCCGCAGGTAAGCAATAAGAACACAGGGCGCTGCATGCAGCCCATAAGTTTTTGTAAAGCAATCGAGTGAAAACCCAAGAAGCAAAGCCAGTAACATTACAGAACGACGTCCCATTTTAAAAGGTAACCATAGTATAAATAAAAAATAGATATAGGGGGTTACCAGGTGGTGCAATGGCGGAACCTGGTTGAGTACAAAAACCTGCACGAGAATAAAAAGAGAAAACCGGATAATATTTTTTAAAAGGTTACTCATTTGCTTTCTTCACTTTCTTTATTCGTTTTCCTGACTTTCTTTAAGAGTTGCCGGGGCTCTTCTCTCTGCAGGTTATTAATGATATATACATATTGCAGGTTATAAAAATTTGCGGCAGTTTTTACCCTGAGAGTGTAGGTGCCGCTTGTTTTATCATTTTCAATTTCTTTCACGGTACCAATGAGAAGGCCATATGGAAATTTATCTGAATTGCCGCTTGTGATTATGGTATCTCCTTTGCTAACTTTCACTTCTTTTGAAATTCCTTTAAGCGACACAACATTTGTTTGCAGGCCATCCCAAATAATGTCGCCTGTTTCCCCGGTTTTCTTAAGTTGTGCGCTAACATTGCTCAGACTGTGAAGCAAACTCATAACCACTGAATAATTACCGCTTACGTCCACAACAGTTCCTACAACTGAATTATTAATATCAGTTACTCCAAGATCTGCGGTTACACCTTGCTGCGACCCTCTGTGCAGCTGAAGATAATTGTTTGTCTGGCTTACGGAATTACCAACCACTTTTGCCGGGAGATATAAATATTTTCTTTGATGCAAAAGGGTATCTACTTTTATAGTATCGATAGCAAGTTTTGTAACTGTATCGGGCATTTCAAAATCCTGTTTCAGTTTATTGTATAAATTTTCATTTGCCTTTACAAGCGAATCGTTTGTTTTCCTGAGCTGAAAATAATATTCAACATCATTATATTGCCTGTAAATCCTGCCGCTGATTTCTCCGGCAGCGGCCGAGTAAGCCGTGTGTTGATACTGGTTGTAATTGAAGAGCATAAATAATGAAACGCCCATCAGAAATAAAAAGAAAAGGAAATTAAAATAGATACGAATAAAAATAAAAATATTACGCATATTAGACTTATCCATCCCTCCCGATAGTTATCGGGAAGTTACCGGGAGGGTTTAAAAAGTTTATTTGAAATATACATCAATTTCTATTGAGAATGTAAGCTCATCCTTCAGGCTTGATCAGCTATTGGGCCGGGAAAGCAGATTATCGCATAACAAATGGATAGCGGTCGTAATGTTTCAATGCAAGGCCGGTACCTCTCACGACACTTTTCAGCGGATCATCTGCAATATGAACCGGCAGCTTGATTTTTGCAGCTAACCTTTTATCAAGGCCTCTAAGCAAAGCCCCTCCGCCGGTTAAATACATTCCACGACGATAGATATCGGATGCCAGTTCCGGTGGAGTTGTTTCCAAAGCTTTTAAAATTCCTTCTTCTATTTTAAATATTGATTTATCAAGAGCTTCGGCAATTTCCTGGTAGCTTACGATTATCTGTTTGGGAATACCTGTTACCAGGTCTCTGCCATTTACGGGCATATCTTCGGGCGGGTTATCAATATCTTTCATAGCAGCACCGATCTGGATCTTGATTTGTTCCGCAGTACGTTCACCAATAAGAAGACTATGATACCTTCTCAGGGCCTCCATAATATCGGCGGTAAATTCATCGCCTGCTATACGAATTGATTGGTCACACACGATACCCGCCAGTGCGATAACACTAATTCCTGTAGTGCCCCCTCCGATGTCAATGATCATGTTACCCACCGGCTCTTCCACGTCTATACCGATGCCGAGGGCGGCTGCCATAGGCTCATGAAGAAGGTACACTTCTTTAGCTCCGGCCTGTTCCGCACTATCTCTTACGGCACGTTTCTCAACTTCAGTAATACTGCTGGGAATGCATATCATCATACGCCAGCTGGGAGGAAACCAGGGCTTTTTGGGATAGATTTTTTTTATCATTTCCCGTATCATAAGTTCTGCGGCGTTGAAATCTGCTATCACACCATCTTTTAAAGGGCGAACCGTTCGAATGCTTTCATGGGTTTTTTCATGCATCATCAATGCCTTTTTGCCCACCGCCAGTATGTTTTTTGGATTATTTCGATCCAGTGCAACAATAGATGGTTCATTTACAACTACAACATCATTATGTATTATCAGTGTATTTGCGGTACCAAGATCAATGGCTATTTCCTGAGTAAAAAAATTAAAAAGACCCATGTTTTA
>JBDTZL010000089.1:0-12182 GCA_040005125.1 Ginsengibacter sp. | reverse complement strand
CGTTTTCCAGGATATTGGTGGGTTAGGGTGGATTCTCATTCCACCCTTTTTTTTGTCTGCGCATCTCAAAAAGTATTTGCTTATATGGGCTCTGAAAAGAATATATAGTTGTCAAAATAATATACTAATCTATAGAAGAACCACATTTGCCGGATGAAAATTATTTTAATTTTTTTGTTAATGAATACACTTTTTTAAAGATATTTTTATACCCTTCTGATATCGGCTTATTTTTATAACAAAATTTAAATTTTGAAAGCAAAAATCATTACCGGGATATGTATATTTTTTCTAATTACCACAAGTATTAATTTGCTTTTTGCATGGGGAGCGTGGGGGCACAAACATATAAACCGTGCAGCAGTTTTTGCACTGCCCGATAGCATGCGAATGTTTTATTACAACCACATTGATTTCATAACCGAAGGCGCTGTTGTGCCCGATTTAAGAAGGGGCCTATTGAATGACAAGGACGAAAGCCCAAGACATTATATTGACATCGAAGATTTCGGTATCCCCATTTCAGCATTTCCAAAAACTACCAAGGAGGCGTATGCAAAATATGACAGCGCTTTTCTGAATAAAGCAGGATATCTTCCCTGGTATATTCAAAATCTTGCAGAAAAACTTGCACAGGCTTTTAAAAACAGGAGCAAATCTGAAATACTTTTTATTTCTGCTGAACTGGCGCACTATGTTGGCGATGCAAATATGCCATTGCATACGGCATCAAATTTTAACGGACAACTTACCAATCAAAAAGGCGTTCACGCTTTATGGGAATCCGAAATACCTGAATTGTTTGGCAATAGTTACGATTTCAAAACCGAAAGCGCCAGGTACATTCCGGATATGACCGCCGAAACATGGAATATTATCGCCCATTCACATTCGCTTGAGGATACATTATTGTCTATGGAAAAACAAACCCGGAAAAGTTTTAAAAAAGATAACATGTATAAAAAAGATGCATCCGGCGAAAATATTTTATCCTATAGCCAGCCGGTATTTTCTAATGAGTATGCAAGTCAGTTCAATGATGCCATGTATGGAATGGTTGAAATGCAATTACGCCTTTCCATACAGGATGTAGCCAATTACTGGTATACCGCATGGGTCAATGGAGGCAGCCCTGAGCTATTGTCCCTGGATGACACACACCTTACCTCGCAAAATCAAAAAAATTATAAACTCGAATATAAGGCATGGAATAAAGGTAAGCTGCTGAATCTCGCTGCAGAAAAAGAATAAGCCCACAGGAAGAATCAGCCCTGATACTTCTGAAGAAAGACATAAAAGAATACGGAAACAAATGGACTTAAAGCGGCTTACAAATATAACTCTTAATAGCGGGAAATTATACCATCCGGTACAAAACACTAATTGTAAAAGGCAAATATTCTTTTTTAGAACACCGGCCTTGCCTTATTAATCCACAAGGAAAAGCTTCAGACTAAAGATACCTCACAGGATTACGCCTCGAACTTTGGATATAATTTTTTATATTCATCCAGAAGGCCAAAAACAAATAAAATATTACAGGAGAACCGAGTGTGAGAAATGAAATGTAAATAAAATATTTTCGTATAACAGATGTGGCAATACCCATTTTTTCGCCGATCGCGGTACAAACACCAAAAACCTGCCACTCGATAAAATGCTTTATTTTATTCATAAAACAAAACTAAAATTATATTTACAAAAATAAAAAATAAACAAAAATTTTACGGTATAATGATCATTTGATTTTAAGTAAATTTGTAATAAGTGAGGATATTAAATTAATTTTTGTTCTTTATTCAATTATAATTTTTCCTGTTAAATATAAATCAAAAAAGCCATGGTATTTGATATTGACATCATAAAAAAAATTTATGCAAACTATCCTGCTAAAGTTGAAGCTGCACGCACTGTAGTAAACCGCCCCCTCACACTAACTGAAAAAATTTTATATGCACATCTTTGGCAGGGAAATGCAGATGTAGCATACGAGCGAAGTAAAAGCTATGTCGATTTCGCGCCGGACAGGGTTGCCATGCAGGATGCTACAGCGCAAATGGCCCTGTTACAATTTATGCAATCGGGAAGAACAAAAGTATCTGTACCTTCTACCGTTCACTGCGATCATCTTATCCAGGCTGAGACAGGAGCTATTGCAGATCTCTCAAAAGCAAAAACGCAAAATAAAGAAGTATATGATTTCCTCGCTTCCGTTTCAAATAAATATGGAATTGGTTTTTGGAAACCGGGTGCGGGTATCATTCACCAGGTAGTACTTGAAAATTATGCTTTTCCCGGCGGCATGATGATCGGGACTGACTCACATACGGTTAATGCCGGCGGCCTGGGAATTATTGCAATTGGTGTGGGCGGTGCAGATGCCTGTGATGTTATGGCCGGGTTACCATGGGAATTAAAATTTCCAAAGCTCATTGGTGTTAAACTAACGGGCATGCTTAGTGGCTGGACGGCTTCAAAGGATATTATACTAAAGGTTGCCGGGATTCTTACTGTGAAAGGTGGAACCGGCGCTATTCTTGAATATTTTGGAGAAGGCGCTTCGTCTCTTTCCTGTACCGGCAAAGGTACTATCTGCAATATGGGTGCAGAGATTGGTGCAACAACTTCAATCTTCGGTTATGACAAAAAAATGGCAGAATATCTTAAAGGTACCGGCAGAGCCGAAGTAGCAGATGCCGCTGATGCTATTGCAGAACATCTTACCGGTGATGATGATGTATATGCAGATCCTGCTAAATATTTTGACCAGGTAATCGAGATAAATTTATCTGAACTGGAACCTCATATTAACGGCCCTTTTACCCCCGATCTGGCATGGCCAATATCTAAGTTTGCTGAAGCAGTTAAAACAAACGGATGGCCCGAAGAATTAGAAGTTGGATTGATAGGTTCCTGCACCAATTCTTCTTATGAAGATATTACAAGAGCGGCATCAATTGCTGAGCAGGCGACCAGCCATGGTTTAAAAGCAAAGGCAGAATTTACCATTACGCCCGGTTCAGAACAGGTAAGATACACCGTCGACAGGGATGGGTACCTGGGTATATTTGAAAAAATGGGTGGTGTAGTGCTCGCCAATGCCTGCGGCCCCTGTATCGGGCAATGGGCACGTCATTCCAACGATCCAAACCGGAAAAATTCTATTGTAACTTCTTATAACCGCAATTTTGCCAAAAGAAATGACGGCAATCCAAATACCCACGCTTTTGTCGCATCTCCTGAAATAACAACCGCGTTGACGATAGCAGGGTCTTTAACTTTCAATCCGCTCACCGATTATTTAACCAATGATAAGGGAGAAAAGATAAAGCTGCAGGAACCACAGGGAATCGAAATGCCCATGAAAGGATTTGCGGTCGAAGATGCAGGGTACCAGTCTCCTGCTGAAGATGGCAGCAATATACAGGTATTGGTTTCACCAGCTTCTGATCGTCTTCAAATATTAGATCCGTTTCCTGCCTGGGAAGGCATAGACCTTTACGGTTTAAAATTATTAATAAAGGCAAAAGGGAAATGCACAACCGATCATATTTCGATGGCGGGCCCGTGGCTTAAATATCGCGGGCACCTTGATAATATCAGCAACAACCTTTTGATAGGAGCGGTAAATTATTTTAACGAAAAGACCAACCTGGTAAAAAACCAGCTTACCGGGGAATATGGCCCGCTGCCTGAAACACAAAGAGCCTATAAAGCTGCTGGTGTGGGCTCGGTGATCGTAGGCGACGAAAATTATGGTGAAGGCTCTTCACGGGAGCACGCAGCAATGGAACCAAGGCATCTCGGCGTGAGAGCCGTCCTTGTAAAATCTTTTGCACGCATTCACGAAACCAATTTAAAAAAGCAGGGCATGCTTGCCATTACATTTGACAACAAAGATGATTATGATAAAATCAGGGAAGATGATACAATTGATATCACCGGCTTAACATATTTCGATGCAAACAAACCACTCGTAGTGCATTTGAACCATAAAGATGGGACCTCGGAAAGCTTCCTGGTAAATCATACTTACAATGACCAGCAGATTGAATGGTTTAAAGCAGGCGGGGCACTAAATATTATCAGGAAAGAATTTGAGAGCAGGGCGTAGGATGTTAAGATTTATTAGTCAATAATCTTAGCTTTTTTTAGTAACAATTTTAAATTATACCTTTATTTTTATCTCATTATGGCACCTCAATTTCTAATAGATATTAAAGGGAAAAAAACCGGCGTATTTCTTTCTATGAAAGATTACAGAAAATTAATGGATGATTTAGATGAATTGGAAGATATTAAAGCTTATGATAAAGCAAAAACAAGAAATGAAAAAACAATTCCATTAAGAGATGCCATTAAATTAGGAAAGAAAAACTTTTGCATGAGTAAATACACTGTTGTCATTACTCAGTCAGTGCAAAAGTATCTAAAGAAATCTCCCGATAAAGTTTCCGGTAAGATAGAATCAGCAATGATTGGTTTTGGAAACAAATCCACGGCCTTTCGGCTATAAAAAATTAAACGGAAGAGAATCTTATAGAATAAGAGTGGGCAATTATAGGATTATCTATGAAATTGAAGATAAAATTCTAAAAGTTACAGTTATTGATGCGGGAGGCAGAAAAAAAATCTATTGATGACCAACCGTTTATATTTTCCCGGTTTATATTTCTTAAAATAAAAAAGCGAAACGGTAACATTTCGCTTTTTTATTAAGTTAAACCTCACAGGTTTTAAAAACCTGTGAGGTTTGTTGAAGAAACAATTTAATTCCTCCTTCCTCCAAACAAACGAAGTAAGAACAGGAAAATATTAATGAAATCAAGATAAAGGTTTAACGCGCCAAGGATGGACATTTTTTTTGTGTCTGCAGCAGAAACATCGCTGTATTCAAGCCCTTCACCAATTCTTTTCAGCTTTTGCACGTCATAAGCTGTAAGCCCTGTAAATACCATAACACCAATAATGCTGATTATATAATCTAACTGGCTGCTGTTCAGAAAAAAGTTAATAACCATTGCAATAATAATTCCTATGAGGCCCATTGTTAATATGCGGCCAAATTTTGTAAGGTCCTGGTGAGTTGTATACCCCATAAATGCCATTACGCCAAACATGGCAGAAGCAGAAAGGAAGCAGCCCAATACCGAACCCGGTGTAAAAGCGCGTAAAATAAAACTAAAGCAGATTCCGTTAATAATAGCATAAGCGATAAACAATGCCATGAGAGCAGGAGCCGAAAGCCTGCGGTATCCGAAAGACATGAGGAGCACAAAACCCAGAGGTGCGAAAATGGTCAATTTACCCCAACCTGTAATACCACCTTCCGGTGTCATCAGGTAACTTAATAAGGTGGCATTAATAGAAAATTGCCATGCAAATAATGCTGAAACTCCCAGAGCTACAAACATCAGTAAAAAAACATGGGCAAGAAAAGTTCTTGTTCTTGTTTGCTCCCCCGTGGGTGTATAAGTTATGTTCGAAATATTAGTATCTCTGTTAGTAAATTCCATAAATTTTAATTTTCAGTAAAAGTAATACTGATTGTTCAGATTTACAGGACCGCTGGTAAAATTTAAGCTTTTTGTAGCTAAATACGCCTCACAGGTTTTGCATACCTCATACGTTTTAAAAACCTGTGAGGTTTCAACAGCAGGGCTATTTTTGCAAATAAGCAGTTTTTAAAATGGCAGGCACAATTTTAAATGAAGCATCCTGATACTTTATATAATATCATTGGAACAGACTACAATGCTACAAGACAAAGTGACCCGTATATTGCGGGCAGGCTGCTTCAACATCTTAACCCGCAAATAACCGGCACATATCTCGACATTGGTTGTGGAACCGGGAATTATACAATCAGCCTCGCAGGTGAAGGAATTAATTTTTGGGGCATTGATCCATCCGAAAAAATGATCCGGGAAGCAAAAACAAAATCCGGGAAGCCTGTCTGGTTAATTGGTTCAGCAGAACAGATCCCCGCAAACAATCAACATTTTAATGGGGCAATTGCAGTACTTACCATTCATCATTGGACTCACGTTGAAAAATCATTCAATGAGCTTTCCAGGGTGTTGAAAAATGATGGCCGACTTATTATTTTTACCGCAACACCTGAACAAATGAAGGGATATTGGCTCAATCATTACTTTCCCGGAATGCTCAGGCGTTCAATTGACCAGATGTCTTCTTTTGAAAGTATCCAGTCTGCAGCTCAAAAAGCAGGCTTCACAACAACGGCAACAGAAAAATATTTTATACAAAAAGATTTGAAGGACCTCTTTTTATACTCCGGAAAGCAGAGGCCGGAGATCTATTTTAACCATCTTACCAGGAAAGGAATTTCATCTTTTGCGGCTCTGTCAACAAAAGATGAAATGCACCGGGGCCTGCTGCAACTTCAAAGCGATATTGATACAAAAGAATTTGAAGGCGTTAAAAGTACGTTTAACACTGATTCCGGCGATTACCTTTTTATTATCATGGAGAAACGTCTGTATTTATAAACAAGCCACTTCCGGGTAAAGAGAATCCTGGTTCATAATTCTTTCGCCTTACAAATTTTTATTAAAATTATTTTGACAGCATTGCCGCCGCTTTCTTTATGCTGTCCAGCTTAGCAGGAGTAATGCCTATAGAATTCCTCATTTTCAACAACATGTTTTTTGCAGTGATAACCGCAGGATCATTCGAATTTCCATACATCTTTGAGATACCCGAATCGGATAAAATAGCAGCATCCGCTGATAATATATCGGCACCTGCTTTCTTTAGTTTATTAGTATCCGGCCTTCCATTTGAAATAGCACCCACGATATCATTTAAATCCGATTTTAGTTTCGTAGTGTCTAAAATTTGTTGAGAAGAATTGGATGAGGATTGCTGCAAAGAATCGCTGATTTCCTGCTGCAAGGCATTATTGGCCGGCAGCGGCTTTCTATTGCCTGAACATGAAAAGAGAATTGATGCCGAGAATAAAATACCAATAAATAATCTTAGTTGCATAAATTAATGTTTTTTATTTTACAAGTGGATTTTTCAGAATAGTCTATTGTTCATTTGTGTTACTTAAAATTTATTTATTAACTGCTATAATCTTAGCATGATAATTTTTATTTTCTGCGGAAGCAATTTCTTCCACTTTTTTATTCAAAACATTTACAGTACTTATTAAAGATTTTAATTGCTGCTGAAGAATTTCATTGGACGCAGATAATGCGCCGTTCTGTTTTTGCAAATCGATTATTTGCTTTTGCTGATCTTCAATTTTTTCTGTTCTTTTCTCCAATGCCTGTATAGCTGTAAAACTTACTCCAAGAAAGTCGGCCTGGTTAATTAAGGTATCATTGCCTATTGTTCCAAAAGCATCATGGCCAAAGGCATTGTGGAAGTCCTGCGCCATAGGGCCATAGTGGCGAAATACTTTAGGATCCTGGCCTTTATAATTCCAGGTACTTAATTTAAATTTTGCAATCTTGCCCAAAAGTTGCTCTCCGTCAACAGGTATTATTTTTTCTTTTTTTGTGCTGTCGCTTATCTGTGACCAGCTATTGTCTCCATGATTAGCTTGTATGCCGGTACGGTTGGTATTGCCACCTGTGATGAAGTAATATCCATTATTAAAGCGGCAAACCATTTGATCATCTGTTCCGCTACCTACTGATCCTGCATTCCATGGATCGGTATCACCCATCATTAAATTTCCTTTGTGACCTCCATCAAAAAGGTTTTGGCCGAAAATCATCGAATTGTTTCCGGAAGCAGTAATGTTGGATCCCATAGCAATGGATAATGGGGCAGAAGCGGTTGCACTGATTCCCATAGCAAAAGAATAATTGCCTCCTGCATTTGTAAAATCACCCATTGAAAAAGCAGAGCTGCCTCCTGCAGTTGTGTTATCTCCCATCGCAACGGAATTAGAGCCGTTTGCATGAGATAAACTTCCGGCTGAAAAAGAAAAATCACCCGGGGCTGTATTGCTATATCCCATGGCAACCGAACCTATACCATTTGCCTGGCAACCGAATCCTTCTGCAAAAGAATAATTTCCGCCGGCTGTTGTGGTATTGCCCATGGCTGTTGAAGAAATTGCAGTTGCATGTGAGCTATTTCCTGATGCGAAAGAATAATTGCCACCGGAATAAGTATTGTTGCCCAGGGCAAATGAATAATCGCCTTGTGTTGCAGTTGCATTGCCCATCGCAACAGAAGAGACACCGACTGCCGTTGTCCCATTTCCTTCGGCAAAAGAATAATCACCCTCCGCTTTTGCGTTGTTGCCCATAGCAATAGTAGCAATTCGGGTTGCCATAGAATTGTTACCTGCTGAAAAAGAATAACTGCCCTGTGAGGATGTTTGAAATCCTGTAGCAAAACTGCCGATACCGGTTGCAAACTCATCATACCCTAATGCTGTTGACCAGTTACCTGTATATTGATCATCCCATAAAAAGCCATAAGTAGCATCCAGGAAACCCGCCCGTAGTGCTCCTCTTTTAGGATACCAGATAAATTTAGAACCCGCTCCGGTTTCGCTAAGTGTATAGTTATTTGCCGAAAGAGTATCACCTTTCGCTATGATACCACCATTATGAATAATATTTAAACCCGCTTTGGGTGTAATTGTGCCAATTCCCACATATTGGCCGTTATCAAAAATTTGCGAATTGCCCACAGAAGAGGTGCCCGTAAATTTGGTAATATAATTCACGTTTCCATTTAAAGAAGAGCTCCCGTTGGATATTTGCTGCCATGAAGCACCATTATTATACCAAAAAGAATTCGTTGTAGTATCATATACAAGCAATCCCTTTGTATTGGGTATAGCAGTGCGGCTGGCGGTGCTGGTTCTCGGAATTAATATCCCTTTATTAAAAGCCTTGACGTCAAGCATGGCGTTGGCATCAGGCTTGCTTCCATCATTGTTGATACTGATGTTTTGCGCAAAGACAAAATTATTTGAAAGGGTAAAAATTATTGTAACCAGTAAAGAAAATAAAATATATTTCATAAAATGCTTTAAGGTTTATTAAATAGTACAAAACATTTGCTGTTTAAATTTTAAAACAAGTTTTAGGGCTATGCACATAATTATTTTTTTTAAATTTCCGCTTCACCTACGTTTTTTATTTTATGCAATCAAGTTTTTCATTAATACAAAGCCGGTGAAAAAATTAACCGATTTCTTCTAACGAAAGATAAATCCGCAAATAAAAAAGGTAAGATGCTTTTTGGTTTTCAATTGAAGAATAGATGTAAAAAAAAATAATTCACAAAATCAATTTTTACTTTGATTCATCGTCTTTAGTACATGGTACATCAAAGCTGCCATCCGTCATTTATAAGGACACGGGCTTATCGTCAGCCGATAAAAATTTATCAGCAAAAGTTCCTGCAACATGCGTTGCATTAATATCTGTGATATTTACGATTACCGGATTACCATAATAATTTTTATATTTTGGCAACATGTAGGTTGCAGCGCTGCTTTTTTTATCCGCGAAATTTGAAAGCGAAGGATTGTAATGAAGTATGGTAGTGCCTCCGCTATTGGCGATTGAAAAATTAAACACTTCTTTGGTAAGCTCATTGGTAATATTCGCCTTTACCATCCCGGTAGCAGGATTATTTTTAACTTTATTTAAGAACAGCGCCATCCGGTTTTTACCATCGCCATTATGCATAAATTCTTTTATCGCAGTATGCTTTCCATTGATTGTATAGGCAAGACACGAATTACCGCTGTAGGTAGTGCCCCCGGAATTACCGGAAGTTGTATTTGAAGCACTGTCTTTGCCGGCGGTTGCCGAACTGTTGCCGGAACATGCATAAAATAAATATGCTGAAAGAATAATTGGTGAGCATAACCTCAGGTGTTGCATAGATGGTTTTTAATTTTTAGTTATTGAAGACGATTCATTATAATATGTGATCTCCAGCGAACGAATTAATTTTTTCTTCATTTTTTTTCTTAAAATAAGACACCTCGCTTTGATCAATTTGCTTACAGAATTTTACATTCTAAATATCAACGGTCCCCATATCACCTGTCCGCACATTGTCATGTATATATTGAAAATATTGATCGTCCGGGCTCATACCGCGGCCAAACCATTCATCTATTACTGCAGCCCTTGATTCATTATTGAATGCTGCAGAATGCCAGTCAGTGCCTGCGGCCGGTGGTGTATATACATCGTCACCAAAAGAATATTCTGTTTGATTTACTATTCCCGAACAAATAACTCCCCATGTTGAGCCACGGTCAATTTGCATGGAATGCGCCAATTCATGAACCATCAACTGGCCCCGCCGCGGATAAGAATTTCCCTGCCCCGCAGGATCGATGGCATGATCATAAGCAGCCCCCAGGTTGAGATAAATATTGCCATCAGCACCGCGTACGGTAAATGCCCTTCCGTTGTCGGGGCTGCAGAGATTGGTAATAAAGAGCTTTTCCATTGGTGGTAACATACCCATATAAACAGAGCTGTTTACCTGGTCCTGCTTATTATAATTACTGCCACCCGGGCCCAAAGAATTTGCAAAATTGTATTCGTCTTCCCCTATCGGACGAATCTTCACCAATTCGCTTGTTACAGCGCCGGCAGCGACTCCCGCAACCGTAGCAAGCAAAAGAGAATTGGCAACGCCGGCACCAGCTGCCAAAGCCACAGAAAATACAACCATCCCTCCTATTATGGCAACAGTTTCTCCAATACCACCAAAAGCTTTTCCAGCTTCTGCAGTAAGTGCGTAAGTAAGCCCCATAGCTGTTCCTGCAGCTCCCGCAATAAGCCCCCCTGTATAAATAACAACAATTTCTTTGGCTATATCTTCCAGTTCCCCAAGAATTCCACCGGAGGCCGAGTATTCATGCGTCTCATACATGCTGCCGTTTAAAGCATCAGACCAGTTTTGATGTAAAACAGCATAACTACCGCTTTCTTCATAATCATCTTCGGCAGAGCTTCCTGTTATACTTTTGGCGTCAACATGACCGCTGTGCATTGAAACGAGAATCATCCCGGCTGGTGATGTAAAAATCGCTCTCACCGCATAATCATAGCCGGTTACGTCACTTGAATTCCACATATGAAAATGTACTGTATAACTTCCATCACTATTTAAAGTAAGAGTAAGCTGCCCGCCAAGGCCCGATAAGCCTCCTGTAACAACACGCGCAGACAAGGTTATTGAACGGGGCTGTTTGATAAGTTTATTCAACGACTGCGTGATTGAAACGGGAGACTGGTGTACCTGCAAATACCTGGCAAGCTGCCTGCCAGTGGGAATCCCGGGAAGATTATTTAACCAGGAATTTTGCAATGAGGTTTTGTAAGAAAGCATATAATTAATTTTTTATTGTAAAGAAACCAGTACCGGAATCAACCCCTTTCCCGATGCTAATGGCTTAATAGCTTTGCCAATAACAGTTCCGAATGCTTTTAAGGGATCGGATGCTTTCATGGCATGGCCGGCAGTAGAAGAAGTCGTAAGTAAATCTCCAATGTCAATAGAATTAAAATCCGCATCAACCTTACAAAATACTTTTCCTAAAAGCGCAACAGGCATCCGGTTCTTATCTGAATTTTGTTTATCGAGTATCATACCCGGCTTAAAATTTCCTGCGCCGGAAATTACGCCTGCAACTTTCTTATCATATTCAATATTACATTCTGTCAATATGCCCTCTTTATTAAAAATCATCACTGTACCCGGCTCAATAGAAATATTGTCTACAGAAAAGTCTTCCGCAACATCGGCGTTCACTAAACGGATGTCGCCTGTTACCTCTACATCTCCTTCAAATCTTCCGGCAAGTGTACCTTTACCATAAATTCCTGCCTGCTTTATATTTTTACTTTCGCCCCACACACCAACAAAATTCTCACTCACACCATAAACTCCTGCCTGGTTGGTACTTTCTCCATGTACGCCCTGCCATTGCTCACTAATTCCGAAAACTCCGGGCTGCCCGGCACTTTTACTTTCACCCCATATCCCAACAAAGTTTTGGCTCACACCATAAACACCGGCCTGGCTGGTACTTTCTCCATGCACGCCCTGCCATTGTTCACTAACCCCGAAAACTCCGGGCTGGCCGGCACTTTTACTTTCGCCCCATATCCCAACAAAGTTTTGGCTCACACCATAAACACCGGCCTGGCTGGTAC
>JBDTZL010000153.1:0-12197 GCA_040005125.1 Ginsengibacter sp. | reverse complement strand
AAAAAAAATACTTTGCGGCTTTTAGCGATTTAGTCTTAGAGCCCTGAAAGGGCGTCATATGCTAAAACAGGGTGTAGCCCTGTTAAGTGACTGCAGGCTTTGACGCTAAGACAAAAAAAAAATACTTTGTATTCTCCTTTGTGGGATAACCATCTCTTTGTTCTGCTTCGACAAGCTCAGCATGACAGAAACTTTTCTTAACTTGAACGTAAAGTTGTCACCCTAAGACTGGCAAGGGGAGTAATAAAATTATAGCAAAAGATTCCACTAACCTGGCTGACGGCAGACAGGGCCGCTGAGAGCACAAGGAAAATGCCTTGTGACTTCTCTGGTTTTATGGATATCATAATTAAAAATTATATAAAAATTTCTTTATGTACGATATTATAGGAGATATACATGGTTATGCTTCCGCTCTGGAAGAACTTTTGCATAAAATGAATTATAAAAAAGTCAAGGGAGTATGGCAGCATCCCGGGCGTAAAGTCATTTTTGTAGGAGACTACATTGACAGGGGACCTGCTATAAGAGAGACATTACAGATAGTGCGGACAATGCAGGAAAATAATACTGCAATTGCCTTAATGGGGAATCATGAATATAATGCTTTGGCCTATGACTATGAATTGGCTGATGGCACTTTTCTGAGGCCCCATGATGCAAAAAATATTAAGCAACATGAGGAAACCCTAAAACAATTTGAAGCGTACCAACAAGAATGGCCGGACTATCTTAACTGGTTTTATTCTCTTGCTTTGTTTCTTGATCTTCCGGAATTAAGAGCCGTTCATGCATGCTGGGATCAAAAAGATATTGATTGGTTGAAAGATAAAAATTTGTATAGAATGAATAAAGAGCTATTATTTAGTTCGCATAAAGAAGGCAGTAATGAATATAAAGTAATTAACAACATTCTTAAAGGGATAGAATATATTGTACCAGGAGAATATGCCTGGCAGGATAAAGATGGACATTACAGAACAGAGAACAGAATAAAGTGGTGGGTAGATCCTCAGCAATCATCTTACGGGCAATTGCTTTTTGACTGCCCGAAACCAATGGCTAAAATCATGAATGAAAATATAAATAGCATTCCCTACAGCAAAGGTGCTCCGCCTGTATTTTTTGGCCACTACTGGTTGGAAGATGCTTACCCTGTTGTGCAGGCTGCAAATGTAATTTGCCTTGATTATAGTATAGCCAAAAAAGGTAACCTGGTTGCCTACCGGTGGAATGGTGAGGAACAAATTGATAACCGGCATTTTGTATTTGTAAACTATAAAGATGGCAGACAGTGAAAATTTTTTTCTCAACCCTTTTCGATCAGCAAACTTACCCGGAAAACATTTTCCTGCAAAACAGCGTAGCTATTGGCAACAGGCACATGGGGCCTTTGGCTTTACTTGACTTTTTAGAGTTGCATCTTGGCTTGCCTGGTTCCTGCGCGAGCAAAATGGAGCGCATTTTTAATTATCGCAAAAATCTGCTTCATAATTCAAAAGGAACTTTTTATGAAAAATCCATTAAGACAAATGATCTTGAAGTTGCAATAAAGCTTCTCACCTGGCGTGATGAATTAAAAATTGCCGGATGGGATTTTAAAACTGATAAAACAACTCCTGCAAGATTACAACATTTGGCTAATGCAGAAAAACCTGGTATTGGCGATCATAATCCTGAACGATTCTGCAGGATCATTGAAGCGCTCAATGACATGCCTAAGCTCCCACTTGTGGAAATTATTCTTCATGAGCCACCCGATCTTCTACCTTCTCATTTAACTCAATTATTTGCATTGCTTTCTGCTGCCGGTATTAATATAATCCATCATGAGACAACTGTACAGGAAACCCTGGCCTCTGATCTTGATAACCTTCGGTCTTTTGTACTTGATAAAAATTCTTCAAAAGAAAAGAGTGGCCTCAAAGGTGATGGCTCAATACAGATATTAAGGTTCGGCGATCTCCTTTCTGGCGGCAAAGGCCTGGCGGCACTTTTGGCTGAGGATTATTTTAAACCCGTTGTAATAAATGAACCAGTAGATGTTTCCCTTTCTCTTTCATTAATGGAAAATGGGCTTCCATCTACCGGGCAGGCAATGCAATCTGTTTCTCATCCCGACCTTCAACTGCTTGCCATTCTCCCGGTATGGTTGTGGAAGCCTTATAATCCGCAACAGGTGCTTGACTTTTTTCTTTCACCATTGAACATTTTTCCACGCGGATTATCTGCGAGGTGGATAGATTTATTTTCAGAGAATCCAGGTATTCATCTCAATGACTGGCTGGAGCAAATAGATGAATATGTTACTATAACTAATTCAGAAAGGGATAACGGAAAACATAAGGAGCGGCTGGATTTTATTCTAAATACGGCTGAAGAGAGGAGTAAAAAGATAAGCATTGAAAAGATCGCCGCGTACTATAACTTTTTTTACAGCATATTTAATAAAAGATGTGCTGTTACAACAGATGAGCCAATCAGGACCAGGCTTCAAAGATTATGCAATGCATTTAAACAAATGATCGATGTAATACGACTGGCACCCGGGGAAGAACTCGATGCACATGGTTTACAAAAATTGCTTGAGCTTGTTCTGCAACCAATATCAATTGTGCCTTTTGAAAAACAGGCAGGCAGTGTGCATGAAATTCCGGGGGCTGGTTTATTGGCAGGAGATTGCGATGATCTTTTGTGGTTTGGATTTACAGCAAACAATAACAGCGGAACGCTTTGGGATGAGTGGACCACTGAAGAATCAGCATGGCTGCAGGAGAAAAAAATTTTAGTGGATACAGCGGTTATAAAAGCAAAAAGAGATTTTTGGTTCCTCACACAATGGCTGCGGTTTGTAAAAAAAAGATTGATTTTAGTGATCCCTTCTGTAGTGAATGGTGAGCCAGCACAGGCGCATCCATTTCATCCTTTTTTAAATGCCTGCTTTGAAAGCCTGCACCCGGTTACAATCAATGTAGAACGGCCCGATGAAATGCATTTATTAAATACAAAACAAAAACTTACCGAAAAGATAACCATTCATCCCATCCCTGCATTTCCCGGTTATTGGAAAATAGAAACCGGTCTTCTTACAAAAAGAGAAAAGGAAGAATCATTTAGCTCATTAGAAAAGCTCATGAAATATCCATACAGGTGGGTACTGGAATATAAGGCAAAATTGTATCGGGGCAATACACCATGCCTGCCAGCCAATTTTACGTTCTATGGTACGCTTTCACATAAAATTTTCCAGGAATTACTATTAATGCCGGGTATTTTAAAAATGGGCCATAACGAATTGAAAAAAATATATAGTGACACAACAGAAAAATTTATTAATCAAAAAGGGCTCTTGTTGTATACACAAGGTGAGGAGGGCGTTCTGAAAACATTCCGCGAATATCTTTTTGAAAAATTCCTCATCCTTATAAAGCATCTAAAAGATAACAACTGGCAGGTTGAAGGTTGCGAAATAGTGGCTTCCGGTACAATTGGCCAAGAAGCAGTTGGAGGCCGCTGCGATCTTTTATTAAAGCGCATCAAAAACAAGATGGCAGAAAAAGCAATTGTAGATCTTAAATATTCAGGAAGAAATAAACACCGGAAATTAATGGAAGATGGCGAAGACCTTCAGTTAGCCATTTATTCAAAAATATTCCACCCGCTTGCAAACTATTGTCCCACGTCATATTTCGTAATAACAGAAGGTTTATTATTTACAACCTGCAAAGATGCGTTCAACACAGGAATTATTTTAAGGCAGGGAAGTAATTATGTTAACACGTATTCAAATGTGTTAAACAAAATTGATAGCACGATAAAATTTCGTAGAAAAGAATTCAGTGAAGGTAAAATTGAAGTGGGCGAAAATGTAAGTATAGACGAACTGGATATTTTTAATCTTGATAAAAATTCTTATATCGTTCCTAAGCAGGAAAGCAGCGTTAAATGCAGATCTGATTATAATGATTATGTAACTTTTATTGACACCGAATGAAACTAAACATCAGGTTGATCAGCGCAGGTGCCGGCACGGGCAAAACATACAGGCTCACTGATGAATTAACAGCATTACTAACCCGCAAGGTTGACGCATACCATCCGTCGAAGATCATTGCCACCACGTTCACAAGGGCGGCGGCGGCAGAATTAAAAAACAGGATAAGAGAAAAAATATTGGAGCGGGGTGAAATGGAAATTGCTGCTCAATTAGAACAGGCACTGATTGGCACTATAAATAGTATCAGCCAGCAATTGCTTTCTCTTTTTTCTTTTGAGTCCGGTTTGTCGCCCGCGCTTGCGGTAATTGATGATGATGAAAAAGATGTATTATTCCAGGAGTCATTGTCATTATCATTAGATGTCGCGACGTTGAATGAAATGGATAAACTTGCACAAAAATTTTCTATTGAAAGTAAGGACACCAGGGAGGTAATGAAAAGCATTTCAGATAGTGCGCGCAACAATGCACTCGATAAAAAAAAACTGGAATGGTCACGGGATGATTCTATCAAATCATTAAACAATCTTTTGCCTAAACCCGATAAGGATCAGGATAAAATAAAAACAAAACTTCAGAAAATCATTCCGGGTTTAAGGAAAAAGGCTGCGGAAGCTAAAGACGATAAAGGTACCACAATGGATAGCCTGTCCAAGTTAGATGCCTTTTATTACAAGTTGCAAAATGGATTTACAATTCCATGGGCCGACTGGGCTGATGGTGCAAAGCTCGATGGCAATAAAAAGGCAAATGAAGCAAAAGTATTTGATGAAGCCAGGGAGTTGATGGCAGCCCATTTTTATTTTCCTGAATTTCAAAATGACTTAGCTGGCTATATTAAATTATGTTTTGATGCGGCAATGCTTTCTATGGAAAAATATGCGTCATTAAAGAAGGAGCGGGGGCTTGTAGATTTTGTTGACCAGGAAAGCCTCCTTCTTAAAGCGCTTGATGATAAACAAATTCAAAAAAGATTTAGTGAGCAGTTTAAAGTTTTATTCGTTGATGAATTCCAGGATACCAGTCCCTTACAGTTGTCGCTGTTCTTAAAAATTTCTTCATTGGTAGAAAAGATAATATGGGTGGGCGATTCCAAGCAGGCCATTTATGGCTTTCGCAATAGTGATGCACAACTCATCAACACAGTTACTGAAGCTTTGGGTAAGCCCGGCCCCGCAGATATCCTGCAGACTTCATACAGATCAAGACCGGAACTTGTTGACATTGTGAACAGCCTTTTTTTACCGGCATTGCAAGACAAAGAAAAAATACTTACCAAAGAACAAATTGTTTTGAATGCGAAGCGAAAAGAAAACAAACGGTTGCAAACGGCATTTCAATTGTGGGGATTTCAATGGCAGCCTTCATCGAAACAACGGGACAATAATGAAAAATATCAAAGCCATTTGGCAACAAGGGTAGTAACGTTTCTTGCCTCAAACCCCTTAATGGAAGATCAATATTCCAACACGGTGAGGAATATAAAAGCCGGAGACATTTGCATTCTTTGCAGAACAAATCAAAAATGCACCGGCATTGCCAATGCATTACGTGCGCAGGGATTGCAGGCGGTTGTATCCAATACCGGGCTCAACTTAACTGCGGAATGGAGATTGTTGAAAGCATGTCTCCATTTGCTGGTTGATGAAACTGACAGCCTGTCCAAATTCGAAATTGAATTTCTCACTAATTCGGATCATAATGTACCGGGGATGCTGGAGGAACGGTTGCTGTTTTTAAAGCAGGCAGGCGAAGATTATGAAAAAGGGAAGCAGTGGCTTATTAATAATTCAATTATACAATGGATAAACGAACATCGTAAATTTCTTTTATCAGAATCAATAAGTGGCATTATCCGGCTGATGTATTCAGGCCTTGACTTTAATAGGATTTTAATGGAGTGGGGGACTGGAGCGCAGCGGCACGCCAACCTGCAGCAAATATTATGCTACTCAACTGAGTTTGAAGATTACTGTTTAAAACTCGCATTGTTACCTAATGTGCATGGCTTTCTTTCATGGTTTGACGGGCTGGCAGGAGATGAACAGGATAACAGGGGATTGGTTACAAACGAATTTTCTGTGAATGTATTCACCTGGCATGCTGCCAAAGGGCTTGAGTGGCCTGTAGTAATTTTGTGTGACCTCGATGATGAACGGGAGCCTGATGTATTTTCTGTTCACGTAAACGCAAAAAAAAATATTGATTTTAAAGATCCTTTAAAAGACAGAAGCCTGCGTTATTGGCCATGGCCGTATAAGACTTCACCATTCGGCCAAAAAAGTGGATTCCATGAATTCATTGATCGCTGCAATGATACTGAAGACTATAGAACACTCGAGTCAAGGGAGCACAGAGAAGCATTGCGGCTTTTGTATGTTGGCTTTACCAGGGCAAGGGATTATCTTATCATTCCCTTTAAATTAAAATCAGGAGATAAGTATCTTAAGCCTATCCTTGAAAATGGCATTTGCTCTTTTACTGAATTAGGAAATAGTGAAACGGATCGAGTAATTGTTAAAAGTAAATTATTCAATCAGCCACTAAGGCTATGGATAACTGATTATGATGATTATGCGGACGAAATAAGTACCCGGCAAAAACATGCAGAAGTTTACTTACAAAAAACAAAAAAAGTGTTTGCAACTTACTTTGTTACTCCATCCGGCAGCAAGCCTGTTGAAGATATAAGTTTTAAAGAAGGCGTTAGCATACATAGTTCTTTTTCCGATGTTACAATTGATGGCGAAAAATCTGAATTTGGTACATTTATTCACCGGGTATTTTGCGCGTATCACCCGGGAATGAATGATAACCAGGCAAAGGATCTTATAACCAGCTTAGGTGTTTGTTATGGTTTTGACAACCCCACGTTGCAGAATGAATTATTAAATGTTGTTCGTGAATTTTATAACTGGGTAGAAAAAAAATTTAGCCCGATCAAAATTTACAAAGAGCTTCCGCTAATGATGGAAACACATGGCCAACTCATAGATGGCATAGCTGACCTTGTAATTGAAACTGATCAGGAAATTATTTTAATTGATTATAAAACATTTATTGGAAGCCCGGAAGCGATGCAATGGAAAGCAACAACATTTAGCGGGCAGTTGAAATTGTACCTGGATATTTTGAGGCAAGGTTTTCCCGCGAAGCGGGTAAGGGGAGGGGTTTATTTTGTGATGAAGGGGATGATGGTTTGGGTGGAGGAAGTTTAACGATGAAGAGTTATGGGACAATATGAAGACTTTTTTTAATTTTCAGGGGACGCTCAGGTGACCGATTGAATTTAATATTTTAATAAAACTTATTAAAAGCCTTTCATAACGTTGCATAACGTAACTGAAAAATGGTTTGCAATATTGTGAGCATTTAAAGCGTCCCCGACCATTCAACATTCTTTCCAGGATTTGTTCTGGTGCTTACGTTACCCGCCCCGCGTGCTATAAGCCAGGTGCATATCCGGCGTTTCCTTAAATAAAGCAAGCCTTACACATGTTACAAGCTTGTAGAAATAGTATTGCAATAATAGCCGCTTGTATCTTGTACACAATAAATTTTTAACCATAAACTATTTTACAATGAAACAGAAAACTTATTACCACATTATTTTAGATCAAAGCGGCTCCATGGATGATTGTGTTGATTCAACTATTTCTGGCTTTAATGAACAATTGCAGGTAATCCAGTCACTTAAAGAACGCTTTCCAGACCATGAACTTTATATTGGCCTTACAAGGTTTAACAATGAAGTAATGCATACGTATTATAAAGAAAATGCGTTTAGTATAAAGAAGCTGAATAAAAAGGTTTATATTCCAAATGGCACCACCGCGCTATACGATGCCATTGGTACCACCGTATTAAAATTAAAGGATGATATTCAGGCAGAATTAGATGCTGATATTTCGGCTGTTGTAATTGTCATTATAACGGATGGACATGAAAATGCTTCCAGGTTGTTTTCCTTCAATGGCATCAGGAACCTGATCAAAGAGCTGGAAGGTACGGGGAAATGGACCTTTAGCTACCTGGGCGCCACAATAGATGCAGTAGATATAGCAGTTAACCTGAATATAAAGGTTCAAAACAGCATGTCTTTCGAAAAAGCCGAAATGGGAGAAACTTATAGCAAATTAAAAAATTCTATAAACCGCTATGTTGATTTAAGGAGTAAAGGAGAACACACAGCGGATTTTTTGACGGACGATAATCCTTAACCTGATTTAAGGATGAAATAAAACCAGGTATGAACATTCATTTATTACGTAGTAAAGAATATGCAGTTGAAGAATTTGAACAGGTGGTTGATTTCCTTCGACTGTTTGATGGCCCCGTGCGATTCGTTGCAGATGGCGTAATGCCAGGATATGGTGAAATTGATCCACCTATCGAAAAAGTTGACAAAAAAAAGTTTTTTAAAAAAGAGAAAGTTAACCTGATGGCGGACTATGATATTTGTCTCAGTATTCCTGAAGAGAGGCCGGTAGCCAAATGGGAAAGCCTGTTTATGAGATGCAAGAGGTATCAGGAAGAAAATATTATTGATAGAGATGATATGGTGTTACTCTTAACAAACACCGCTAATGAACATAACTGGTTTTGCGCTCTTAATCCTGCTCATCCCGCTGATGGTTTTGTTCATACTGATGATTGGGAACATTATGTGAATGCGTCGGCAGCATTTCCGGTTGCATACCTGGTTGCTTCGCTGGTATTACAAAAACACATGTTCCCTAATTTGAATGAGTTTCATAAGGTGATCCACCAAACGGCTATCGGTTGCATCAATGACTTCTGCGAAAACAAAAAAGAAATTGCATTAAAGATGCTGACCGGATACATCTGCCCCGGTTGTATGAATTTATTAGAACGCAATTTAAATCCCATCGCTATTCAACAGGTGCTGAGTATTTTTGAGGGGGTTCGCAGGCGTCTTTTATTTCACCAGGATATTCAGGAAAACCGAAGATTAAGTCCACTAAAAATTACGAACCAAAATAAGATCATTTTGCCCGATTATGGTAATATGGAAATTAAGCTCAGGCCACTTGAAAAAACCTTGTACCTGTTTTTCCTGCAGCATCCTGATGGAGTTATGCTTCATGACCTGGTAGATCATAAAGATGAACTAAGAAGTATCTATTCCAGGATCTCCACAAGTGGCTTGCTTGCAGAAATTCACGATCGTGTAAATTCATTGGTTGACGTGACTTCTAATTCAGCCAGTGAAAAAATTTCAAAAATAAAGGCTGCTTTCAAAAGTAGCATAGGAGAGGAGTTGAGCAAACATTACATAATAAAAGGAGAAAATGGATGCCGGAAATCAATTTCGCTGGATAGGAGTTTTGTTTTTCCTGGTTCAAATATTTGAGGCACGGTTAATCCACCTTTACAAGCTACTTCACAGCAACGATAACAGATTATTCTATGACAGAAAGAGACTATTATAAAGACATATTATTAGGAGTTGCTGTTGGTGATGCCCTTGGTGTTCCGGTTGAGTTTAAAAGCAGAGAATCTATACGCGAAAATCCGGTAACCAGTATGATTGGATTTGGAACTAATAATTTACCACCGGGAACTTTTTCCGATGACAGTTCACTTACTTTTTGTCTTGCTGATGCTTTGACAAATGATTTTGATTTAAAAGATATAGCCCAAAATTTTATAAAGTGGCGGGATAATGCCTTTTGGGCCGCAAGAGGCGAGGTATTTGATATCGGCATTGCCACAAGCCAGGCAATTGACCGTCTTAAAAATGGAACACACCCTGGCTTTGCAGGAGGGTCTGACAAATTCTCAAATGGCAATCGATCACTAATGAGAATACTACCTTTACTTTTCTATCTATTGGATAAACCTGTTAATGAACGATACGAAATAACAAAACAAGTCTCATCGATAACTCACGCACATATCCGTTCAGTTATATCATGTTTCTATTACCTTGAGTTTGCAAAACAGTTACTTGAAAAAAAAAGATAAATTCGGGATTTATGAAACCCTGAAATTTCAAATTGCTGATCAATTAAATTCGCAATCAATTAACCACACAGAAATTGAATTGTTTGACCGGTTGCTTAAAGGGAATATTTACAAATTGGAGGAGAAAGAAATTCAAAGCACTGGCTATGTTTTACATACACTGGAGGCAAGCATTTGGTGTTTACTTACGACAGCCAATTACAAAGATGCAGTTTTGAAAGCAGTGAATCCGGGCGAAGACACCGATACCACAGGAGCAGTCACAGGTGGCCTTGCCGGTCTTCTTTATGGGTATGAGAATATTCCGGAAAACTGGGCCAGGGAAATTGCCAGGCGAGATGACATTATAGAATTAGCTGAACGATTGAGGAAAAAATATGCTTTTAGCTACCGTTGAGTGTGTAATGCAGCGCTCTCTTAAAATATAGTTCCGCAACAAATCTTCAAGATCATTTTTCCATTTTGATAGTTTCCAGTTTAATTCTCCAGGATACTTGATTTTGAATTAAACCCTTCACCGACCACGAATTAAAAGACAAATTATTAAATCTAAGGCCGGTATATAAGATATTGACCAGGGAAGAAAAAATGAAAAGGCGATTTTATTTTCTTGAAACGTTATTTTAGCAAATGTTATACCGACAGTAAAAAACCTTTAGATGCTTTATTGGACGCATCTATCTTAGCTTGCAACAGGCTACTACTACAATTCCATGACTCTGGCCCAAACACTTTGTGGATATCCCGGATTAAAAACTTAAAGCAAATGACTTTAAGAATATCAAGCCGATATTTTATTATTTTAACGTCTGAGAGCCTGATTTTACTCTCAAGTCTCACAATATTATATTAATCGTGTAAATTTAAAGTTTTAATTTTAAATTGCAGGATTAACGTACTATATGCTAAGAAGGGATTTACTTGAAATACTGCAAAATGACCTTAAAAAAATACCGGCGGTAGTATTATTTGGGCCCCGGCAGGTAGGTAAAACGACCATAGCTAAAGAATTAGCAGCTATAAATGCGGAGGCGTGTGTGTACCTCGACATGGAGTTGCCTTCCGATAGAGTAAAACTTTCAGACATGGAGTTGTTTTTATCTCCGCTGGTCAATAAAACGGTTATCATAGATGAGGTGCAGTTAATACCGGAGCTTTTTCCGGTTTTGCGTTCTTTAATTGATAAAGAAAGGCGTCCCGGCCGCTTTTTATTGTTGGGTTCGGCTTCGCCTGATTTGTTGCAAAAAAGCGCTGAATCACTTGCCGGAAGAGTGCGTTACCGGGAAGCGTTTCCGCTAACACTTGATGAGGCTGGTGGTGCAAAAGAGCAAAATGAATTATGGTTCCGGGGCGGATTTCCCGATGCATTTATAGCGAAAAGTCAGCAGGAGGCCATGGATTGGCAGGCGGATTTTGTGCGTACCTACGCCACGAGGGATATGGCAATGCTGGGATTGCCCATGCCCGCCATACAAATAGAACGCTTGTTGCAGATGCTGGCTCACATGCACGGGCAGTTGGTAAATTATAGTCAGTTGGGCCGGTCGCTGGGAGTATCCCAACCTACAATTACTAATGCCATGCATTACCTGGAACAGGCCATGTTAATACGTACCCTTAAACCATGGCATCACAATATGGGCAAGCGATTGGTGAAAACACCCAAGGTTTATATCAGGGATACAGGTATGTTGCACTACCTGTTGGGTTTAAGCAGCTACCAGCAATTGTTGGGGCATCCCCAGGCTGGCAATAGCTGGGAGGGTTTTGTAATACAACAGATTCTGGCCGTATTGCCACGCCGGTTTCAATTTTTTTTTTACCGCACTTCAGGTGGATCAGAATTGGACCTTTTGTTGATGAAAGGAAACGCTGTAGATTACGCGCTTGAAATAAAACTGAGTACCGCTCCACAGTTAACCAGGGGCAATAGCGAAGCAGCACTGGATTTACAGCCGTTAAAGCGTGTGGTTATTGCTCCTGTCTCCGGTATTTTTTCAATAAAAGATAAATGGGTGGTGTATGGTGTTGACGAGTTTTTGAAGGAAATGAAAGTAAATTTTTAAACGATCATCCTATGAAACAGATTTCTAAATAACATCACAAAACATAAGTTAATTATGAACAAGCATAGGCTTTCAGGCCTTCCATATTAAAAAATTCAACGAATTGCCTGTGAACATCATTAAGTGTTTGCATAGATTGCAACTGT
>JBDTZL010000278.1:0-3611 GCA_040005125.1 Ginsengibacter sp. | reverse complement strand
GGGAGCAAACCTTTCCCGATTTTGTTTATGAATACAAGTTTCTTGATGATAAAATAGCAAGTTTTTACAAACAGGAACGCCAGTTAGCGCAGTTGTATAAAATTTTTGCAGCCATCGCGATATTCCTTAGCTGTCTTGGGTTGTATGGTTTAGCCTCATTTATGGCAGTGCAGAGAATAAAAGAGGTAGGCATACGCAAAGTGCTTGGAGCAAGTGCCGGTAGTATTGTTTACCTGTTCTCAAAAGAGTTCATCGTGCTTATTGCAATTGCATTCGCCATCGCCACACCCATTGCGTGGTATTATATGCACCAATGGTTGCAGGATTATCCATACAGGATCGATATGAGCTGGTGGTTATTTATGATAGGTGGTGTTGCATCAATTGTAATTGCATTGGCAACAGTAAGTTTCCAGGCAATAAAAGCAGCGATGGCAAACCCGGTGAAGAGTTTGCGCGTGGAATAATGGTTGTCGTTTATTATTATTTTTTTGGCCTGCCGACCTGGCGAACACGAAAACAGGTGTTAGAAGACAAAACAAAAGGTCTTTATGTTTAAAAATTTTCTCAAAATATCTTTTCGCCATTTATGGCAAAGCAAACTTTATTCAATAATCAATATTATTGGTTTGGCGATAGGAATAGTCTGCATGCTAATGGCAGTACTGTACTGGAAGGAGGAACGGAGTTATGATGTCTTTCATAAGAACAATCCTCACCTCTATCGCGTCACCACTACTTTAATTGAAAGCAAAAGCGACAAGATACATACGACTGGTGGTACGGGCCAGGTTCAGGGACCGGCTTTCAAAGAACAGGTACCGGAATTGCAAAATTATACGCGCATTTTGGGTGGCGATATTTACAGTGATGTTATTGCAAATAATAAAACCTTACACCTGCAATCTATTTTTGTTGACGAGGGTTTTTTTGATGTCTTCACTTTTAACCTGTTACGGGGAAATCCAAAAACGGCTTTGAATGATATAAGTTCGGTAGTTATTACAGAAAGTACCGCCAGGAAATTTTTCAACGGCATTGATGTGATTGGTAATCTGGTTCGGCTGGATGCTGATCCTTCATTTCAAAGACTGGGAAAGTCATTGGTAATTTCCGGTGTGGTGCAGGATCCCCCGGCCAATTCATCTCTTCAGTTTGACGCATTGTTTGCATTTAAATTCATGCAGCTTTCCTTTGAGGATAATAACTGGCTCAATGCATACCTCGGTACTTATGTTGTGCTTAATCCCCTGGCTAATACAAATATTGTTACCCGGAAATTCAATGACATTTATGCATTTCATTCAAAAGAACAACTTGCACAAAATTTTAAAAGCTATGGTTATGATCCACGGATCACCTATGGTTTGCAACGTATGACTGATATACACCTTAATCCACTTGCACGCGGAAATGGCAACGCGGAAGGCGGGGTTATTAATGGAAGCAATCCTGTTTATTCTTATATGTTCCTGGGGATAGCAGCTTTTATTTTATTTATGGCAGCTATCAATTTTGTCAATATCAGCATAGCCAACTCCCTGAAAAGAACTAAAGAAGCCGGTATAAGGAAAATAGCAGGGAGCAGCCGCCTTCAGATTGTTATTCAGTTCTTATGTGAGTCTGCTATATTATGTCTTATCGCATTTGTACTTGCAATTATTTTGGCGGATATTTCGCTACCTGTTTTCAACAAATTAACCGGTAAGAGAATTTTATTGGGCGAAGCCTTTGATGCGGGCCTTTTTTTTTATTTTGTAATGATGCTTGCAGGCCTCACTTTGCTCACCGGGTTTTATCCCGCGTATATTCTGTCGGGCTTTAAGCCTGCTGAAGTGCTTTATAACAGGCAAAAATTATCTGGCCGTAATTTATTTGGACGGAGCCTTGTCGTTATCCAATTTTCATTGGCTGTTTTTTTGTTGATTGCGACGCTTGTCTATTATGACCAGATGAATTATATACGCACGAAAGACTTGGGTTATGAACCTCATCAAATTATTCGTACTTCTATAAATGGTGACAGGGATTACAAACCAGTCATGGAATTTTTAAGAAATGAACTTGGCAGGGAGCCTTCCATTAAGATGCTATCGTTTTGTGGTGAAGGCAACGTTGATGAAGTGAAGGTAGACAATCGGCATATACAGGCGACACATAAAGCAATCGATGAAAATTATTTGCCCACATTAGAAATACCACTTAAGGCTGGCCGCAATTTTTCACAGTCGTTTCCCACAGATAAAACAAACGGCGTAATTGTAAACGAAGCTTTTGTAAAAGCTGCGGGGGTTGAAAAGCCTATTGGCGCACAAGTAAATATTAATGAATATTATGATAGCAAAGCGAAGACAATTATTGGAGTTGTAAAAGATTTTCACTTTGGTTCTTTAAGGGAGCCCATTCAGCCGATGGTTATGTTTATGAGCGATGGGAATAACGGTAGTATTTGGATAAAATTTGAAAAAGGAAAGCAAAGAGAAGCAACAGCAGCCCTGCAACACGCTTATAAAAAAATACTTCCAACTGCCGTATTCCGGTATAATTTTCTCGATGAACTAAATGCGAAACAATACGTACAGGAAGAGCGTTGGCAACAGGTGATAAGTTTTGCAGCAGCACTTTCATTCATGATATGTTGCCTGGGATTATTTGGGCTTGCTCATTTGGGCACGCACCAGCGTGTGAAAGAAATTGGCATAAGAAAAGTGCTTGGTGCCTCAGTTAGCCAGATCGTCGCTTTGCTGTCGGCTGATTTTTTAAAATTGGTGATGATAGCATTTATAACAGCTGTCCCAATGGCATCACTCGTAATGAATAAATGGTTACAGTATTTTGCGTACCGTATCAATATTAGTTGGTGGGTGTTTGTTATTGCAGGAATATCCGCGATATCAATTGCTTTAATTACTATTAGCTTCCAGGCAATAAAAGCAGCGATGGCAAATCCTGTGAAGAGTTTGAGAAGCGAATAGAATTTAAAAATAAAAATTCACAATACAAAATGGGCAACTCGTAACCCTTAATTTTAAATTTGAAAGTTATGTTTAAAAATTATTTAAAACTTGCCTGGCGCAATCTTGTTAAAAACAAGATTTATTCAACTATAAACATCCTTGGCCTTGCTACAGGTATGACTGTCGCCATGCTGATTGCGTTGTGGATTTGGGATGAATTCAATTATAATAAGTACCACATCAATCATGAGCAGCTTGCGCAGGTAATGACCACCTTTATAGACCAGAATAATAAAATGGAAACGGCCACTGACGTGTGCATTCCCATAGGCGATGAACTGCGTAGCAAATACGGGAGCGACTTTAAAAATGTATCTATGGCATCGTATAATTTTAGCCACGTATTGGCTGTTGGAGATAAAAAAATTACAGGATTCGGCATGTGGGTTGAGCCTAATTTCTCTTCCATGTTTTCTTTGCGAATGTTAAACGGCAATGTAAATGCGCTGAACGACCCCTCTGCTATATTCTTAAGTGCATCGATGGCAAAGACGCTGTTTGGAAATGAAGATGCCATAAATAAAATAGTGAAATTTGATAATAAGGATAACTATAAAGTGGCCGGTGTGTATGACGATCTTCCGCATAACTCCA
>JBDTZL010000139.1:0-12203 GCA_040005125.1 Ginsengibacter sp. | reverse complement strand
GTGGAATGATATACAGGTTGTCGTTTCCGCCAATTGTAAATGGCCCAAGCTTCACGCTGTTTGCTCCAAATTGAGTATCACCGTGAGAATCTGTATAAACATATTCGTATCCTTTGTTTACTACACTTCCTACTGAAGGTACTGCTACCGGTATTAATGCTTTATAGGTATCGCTCACGTCAACTAATTGCGCATTTTTGACTTGTTTGTATCTCCAGCGATAATAATAAATACCTGAATTTGGAAGATCACTGCCAAAGCCCATATACAATGAAGGGCTTCCTCCAAACGGACGCTTAAAATCATCGGGAGTTGTAACAAAGAAATCATCATAAATCGCCGGTGCATCTGTCAATCCTATCCGATCATAAGTTGCAGACTGAGGTGAAGGTGCCTGCAAAACGCTTGTTTGCTTAATGCGTGCTACGCTGGTATTACCCACTGACCTTATCCATACCAGTTCACCGGGGATCGGGCAATCGCAACAGCAATTTCCTGGTACCCTTGGGTCGGTTATATGTATATTAATATTAGTGCCACAGGCATAATCCCAAAAGGTATTACAAGGTACAGGCGGGTTATAAACTGTTGTCCATGCCCCGTTGATCATATACTCTACCCACACATAAATATCCGGCTTGTCACCGAAACATAAATAGGAAACATTAGTATCAAACCTCCCGCTTGCATCGGTGTATAAAACAGCCAATTCCCTGCAGCGATAAAAATAAGGCCAGAAACGCGGCCACAGGCAAAACCATGGATGAAGAATAGCATAATTTTTAACAATAGTATCCCTGATAAGATTCAAATTGCCGGAAGCAAGATTTTGTCTTATATCCATGCTCAGTTCAGGTAATGAAGCAGCAACCGCCATTTGTTTATCTTCTGCAGAAATCGTCTTGAATATATTTTGTGACGGTTGCTGTGCAGTTAATCCTGCTTCATTTCTAAAAAAGGGCGGAGGGTCGGGAACCGGTATAGGAAATTTGACAATCTCCTGTGGATTCAAAATAAATTCCGGGATCTTTGCGATTACATAATCCGGAATCCGGTAGATCCAATACCAGATGGCATCTATCTCACAAATATGCACTCTTGCCCTGCATACCGATCTGTCAACCCAGTTATTTCCCACCTGGAACCATTTGGATACTTTACCTGTTACCCGGCAATGGCAAAGAAGCCAAAACTGTGATATAACTGCGGGGACCGGTAAAATTGTGAAATTTCCCCGGGCATCGGTTTGCAAAATCGGTTCATATGGCTTATAGGCTTCCAACTCTTCAATCGTTGTAACGTTTTGAATGTTTTTGTCGGTTGCAGGCGCAATGAAAAGCCGGAGTTGCTTCGGGTCTATGTTTAATTGTGCAGGATCCCGCGACTCACCCACGTTAAATTGTAGTGTATTGTCTTTTACATATTGTTGTTGCAACAATATGCCATTGCATAGAAAAAGAAATCCGATAAACGACATTTCTTTTTCAGGGGATTGTTCAAAACTCACCGGGATGGTGAATTGCTGAAGTTTTTGTTTCATGATTTAATTTTTAATTTTTATTAATTAGCGTACATTATTTTTTTATGTTTTTGATTCCGCGTGTTACATCGTTCAATTCTTTTGTTGGAAAAATGGACAATAGTTTTTTATTTGGATGGTAAGCCCGCGACGCATAGGAATAACTTTTTGTACAATTACATTCTTTACCGTTTTATACAGCAGTCTTAATATGCTGAAACGTTACTAATTGAAAGTTCATTCGCGAAAAAAAATGATCTTATTAGCCAATGTTAACTGTATTCACAACACGGTTAAATGTTTTCCCTCTCAATGCTGCACGGGTTATAGAGGCAGCGCTAACGCTTCCTATTTCATTGCCCGTATTAAAATCATGAGCTCCCTGCATGGTAATGTTTTCCACTGCCCCCGTATGGCTTCGTTGCAGGAAAATAGTAAGCGTAAGCATCGCTGTATTTTGTGCGTCAGTTCCTCCAAACGTCACTCTTTTGGTGCTCGCATAATATCCAACTCTTTTGTTTTTTTGAAAAACTTCTCCGCCTTCATGTTGCCAGCGGCCTGCAACGTCATCCACATTATTTAGTGAGTGACGAACTAGATTGAAAATTGTCATAACATATTTATTTTAATATTTTGCCTACTCTTTAATACGGGATTTTCGGCTTGCTCCCGGTAAAATTTTTCCTGCAGGTATTGGCTAACCTGGTTACAGATATTATTTTGCTGTTGTATGGAATGAATTGTATAATTCTTAAGCTTATATTTTTCAAATAAGACATGCGTTCGCCTGCACCTGTTTTAAACAGGAAAACGCATTCGTAATTTTTTATCCGGGAATTTGAAATAGTTGCGCAATGATCCCGGCATAGTAAAGTGTTCTGCTACACTCAGTCTATAGCGTAATTAAATTGCTCAGTTTTTTCACATGCAAGTATTACTAATAAGAGATAGTGAAATGTAATTCTTATTGCAGGATCAATAAAATTTAAACTTCAATCCATGTTTAGTTTGATGCATTTTTTTTATTGCTGATATCTTCAGGCGTATATGTAAGCAATAAACCAAATCGTTTTTAATGATACAAAGCTGTAAATATTTTTTTTAAAAGGAAAGGGTGATTTCACCTTTTTATAAACGAGAAATGGCGGGGTTCTTAAAAAAGGAATATGTAAGGAGAGACGAAATAAAATTTTAATATTATAACTTAACCCGCTGCGGGTAATTCTTCATTCCTGTTTTAATTGATGGTTATTTCATTTAAAATCGAAAACAAAGCCTGAATATATCTTTCCGTTAAAGACTTTATTTTTCGAAACTTTTACATCGTTTATTACCAGGTCGTTGTCATTGATATAGGCAATTTTGAAATGCTTTAATCGAAATGAAACCGAAAAGCTTTGTTGTTTGAAAGCATATCCGGCTGCAATTAATCCATCATTAAACGGTACATAATTTACTCCTATAGTAGCGTCATAAAATTCCTTATCCGTAAATAATGCATCAGCCCCAATATTGAGCCTTCCCATTTTATAACAAAGGCCTACACCATATGCCCGCTGGTTCACATACGATTGATTGGCCGAATCTTTCACAAACTCATCGGCATATAATTTTGTCCCGGCAACATTCATCACAGAAACGCCCGCCTGGAGGAAACTGCCTATTTTGTAACTAAAAGATACATCTGCATCAAAATGTTGTTTTCTGACGCTGTCATCTTTAAAGAAATTTTGTAAAATGCCATTATTATCAAATTCTAAGGAAGCAATATTTGGATTATTAAATTGCTGCCAGATAGATTTAATGGTTGCACTTACACTAACACGGCTATTTATCCGGTATACCGGCGCCACAAACGCTGCGAATTCTTCCAGTTTTTCAGAATGAGGTATCAATGTAGTGCTAACATCCTGACCGTTAGTTTGGGAATATAATACTTGCCTTGACTGATCCTGTTTCGTATAGATTCCTCCCAGCCCTATGTAAAACTGTTTGGTGATCTGCTGGTAGCCCGACAATTTTATATTGTTTTTAAAATTTGCCAGTAAGCTTACATTATATGGTTTACTGCTAAATGCAATTCCGGAAGCGTTCCAAAAAATGGCTTCGGAAAGATTGCGGAAGGGAGCAAAATTGAAACCAGTATTATCAGTATTGGTTATAGGAGACGAATGCAAAAATATTCCGTATTTCATTTTCCCCGGAGGAATGTTCGTTACTTGAAAGAAGCCTACACCCACACCACCTGCCACAGTAGCCAGCTTCTGAAATAAATTGATAAATGAAACCGGTGCCATAGCCGGGCTACCGGGAGCCTTTCCGTTAATGTCTTCGGGTGGCAGGCGATGTGCAGAATCAAGCAATTGTTCAGACATGATATCCGGGAGTTCGGTATTCTGACAATTCTCCAATATCTTCCAGCCCTTTACTGTAACATACATTTTAGTCGGATCGGTATTGCGTTTATCCAGGTCCTCAGAAATAAATACCCGCTGTATTTTTTTGCAGCTGCTGCATTTAGTAATAATGTACAAGGATACATTTTTATCTCTCAGATCTGCTGCATTCCAGCCGGTATTGACCTGGAAAAACCCCTGTGGTGTTGTAGTGGTTGCTACAGCAGCCTTCGGATTGAAAGAAGGAATGATGATAATATTGACTGCACCTCTTGTGGAAGTTGCCACACCGTTGTTCGCACAACGGAGTGTACCTTTGATGATAACTTCCTGTGCAGTCGCAGTTTTCAACGTAATAACAAGTAACAGAATAAAAAGAATAACTGGTTTCATTTTCGTTTAGGTTTAGTGGTCTCCGGAGGGAGTGGGTTCAATACAAATTCGATCTTATTTATTTCACCCGACTCGATGTCGAACTCTTTTGTTTTATCCTCGTATGCAGGATGGGAAGTAACCAGGGTGATCCTGTCGCCAAAATGATAGCCGGGTATTGGAATATCAAAGCTGCCATCATTAATTGTCTTGGCCGTATAAGGAGTTCCATCAACCACTACATCCACATCCCTGATAGGCCGGTCCGCAGCATCTTTTACTGTGCCTGATATTCGTATGATCTTAGACTGGTTTACTGTAAGATTAACGGGATCAAAATTGCCAAGCAGTGTATCTACGGTTAAGCTGGCATAACCATCGCTTACCACGTTAATAATGATCTTACTGCGCAATTGATCAAATGGTATTTCGGGAAATACTACCATGCCTTTTTCATTAACCGATGCTTCCCGCTGGTAATGAGGGAATGTTAACGTGACATGTCCTCTTGTAACCGGATTTTTATCCTGGTCAAACACTCTTACAGTAAGAAACTGATCGTTTGAGCCTTTAGGTATCAAAAAGCCGCCCAAAACAGTAAGTATAACTCCCACCACCGGGCCGGTAAATTTATAAGTAACATTTGCCTGGATCCCTTTAAGGCTTGCATAAGAATTCATGATACCGAAAATAAGTGCGCTGGCAGCCATACCAAAAAGTACCAGTACCAAATAAAAAACACGGTCATCCATTTTTTCGGTGCTGCTATGAATCATATTGTGAAAATAATAGTAGCCGATACTTACGGCCGCAATGAGGCTTACACCTGATATCAATAAATATGTAGCGACAGAAACCGGTTTTTGCGATGATGGTTCGTTAGTGCTCATTTTATATGGTTATAATTTTCTGTTCAATCAAAGGATAACCCGATTATTTTCTATAAAGCAACAAAACTATAATAAATTTAGGGGAATTGAATGCCCTGCTCTAATGACAATCTTATGATAACTGCAGGTTGTGTTTTTCTGGGCAGTTCGATAGTATTGCCGGTAGAAGGATATTTTTAATCAAGTTATTGTTAAAACACACGGGAATATGCTTTTGTTAACCAAAGAGTATTTGTAAAAAATTATTTTAAATTTAAATGGTAATATCATAAAAGACAACTTTACGTTTAGCCATATCCGTTATACTCGTTTTTATTCAAACGGTAAAGGCAAAAAAAGAAACGGTTTAAAATAATAATGATTAGGCACTTACATATTTTAATTCTAATTGGTTTCTTTAGATTTTTTGTATTCAATTGCTTTTCTTAAAGCTGCTTCAGGTAACTGATTTTTGCAATTACATGATCTTCTGTTTGTGTTTTTGCCTGTAGGTTAGTAAACCCGGAATGATTCAATACGGCTAATAACTCTAACTTTCACCTGGTTAGCCGCGCCCTGTTATATTGAATTGTTTATTCGGTAATAGTTACATTAGCAAAATCGTTGCTCAATCCCTGGTCCCAACTCCATAAACCTATCTTCCGGAAATTAAGAGAATCAGGTCTCTTAACTTTAAGAGATGCAGTTGCGGAATGATTAACATATACCGTCACCCAATCATCTTTGATGACTATGGTGGCATGAAACCATTCATCAGCCTCCGGAACAGGGGTAACTGAATTTTCATAAACTCCAGGGTATGCTTTGCGCAATTGTAAATAACTATACTCCGGTAAGCTCATATATTTTACAGAGTACTTCCTGGTTACGGCATCTGTATCAATGGAATCTGAACGGGCAAAAATATACCACATCATATGCCAGGGTATCCCAGGCGTGAAAGACAATGCCCATAAAACTTTGAAGGAGAACATTCTTTCCGCGTAAATCAACGTCTATTGTGCCGTCACTAAAAGAAACATCTTTCAGCCATAAAATGCCATTTGTGGAAATAGCCTGCTTTTCGGAACTATTTAATACAAATGTTTGCTGATGATCTATCGTCGGTTTTAATTTATTTTCCTGCAGCAATTTCACCAGGTTATAAGATTTGAAGTGTTGGCCACAGGCAGGAAAAATACAAAGGGAAAAGAACATAAAAGTTGAGGCGACCGCTATTTTATGTAACATGAGACAGTTATATTTAAGTTACATTAAATGTAATAATATAACGGTTATATTTTTCTTTGTCATTCAATTTTAGTCCAAATTCATACAAGTTATATTTTCGCAACCAGGGAATGGGGGCACCTGCCGGGTGCGTGCTCATTGCCATAATGCTGCACTTTTCCGGCAGAGGTTATTGCGAAAGAGAAAACTTCTAATTCGCTTCTGTATATTTTTTAAAGTTATCCAAAATATTCTGCCAGCCTCCCTTTTGCATTTCGACGGGATTGGTGCTCTCCGCTTCAAAGCTTTCTACAACGGTGGTTTTATTTCCATCTGCTGTAAAAGTTATTGTCACTTTTCTGCCATCACCAAGTGTATACTCAATGTGTTCGTTGGTTGTTATTGCATCGTACACCCCGCCGAAGTCAAATCCAAAACTTCCGTCTTTAGCTTCCATCCTTGAAACAAAGCTTCCACCTATGCGTAGATCATTTTCAGCACGTGGTGTATGCCAGTCATCGGATGCATTATTCCATTGGGTAATGTGTTCGGGTTTTGTCCAGTATTTCCAAACTTTTTCTACCGGCGCATTGATAGTGTTCTCTACTATAATTACAGTTTTATCCTGTGTTGTCATGTTATTTATTAATTAATTTTTGATGTTTTGTTTTTCTTATGCAAACATCTGCCAATTATTTAATATACATGCTGTGTGAAAACGACAATTAGGGGTATATTTTGCGACAATAATTGGGTAGATTGAAAACAAACAGGCAAATAAGCAGGGGCAACAAGCAATGAGCAACAAGCAGTTGGTTTTTGCCCATTGACTACTGCCAATTTCTTTCATAGTCCTTCAGCCTATGCCGGTATTTAACGCCCTTTCAGGGCTGGGAATATAATTGCACTTGCCCATTGTCCTATTGCCCATTGCCAATTGATAATGCGCCGATCATATATCCCAGCGCACCTTTTAACGCGGCCACTGCTTATCTAACTTTATCGCTTCTTTCAATAGTTTTACAATTGCTCTTTCATTAATGTCTTTAACGGAATTGTAAATTTTGTAAAATACTTGTTTGTTAGTACCGTGAGTAAGATAGTTGTCGATATCCATAAGTTTGTTGCCGTACCAAAATCCCAGCAATACACCTTTTTTAATTCCACCGCGTGGAATGGAGGCCGGCCAGATAATACAGATGCCTTTTTTCCCATAGAAAAACGGGACTTGAAAAGATATTTTTTCTTTGCACGTTGCAGGCAAATTCTCAGTTATTATTTGTCTTAATACATCTGTTATTATCTTTTCATTTTCGGAAATAGCTTCATATAAACTAAGAATTGAATTTATTTTTATTAGAGGTTTAAGTTTCATGGGAAATAATTTTTCTATGAGATCATTTCGAAAGTCTGTTGATATGAGTTAATCGCAGATGCAAAGAAAAGCGAATACAGCTAAAATAATATTTTGGGGGTGTAAAAGATAATGACACGAATTTTACAACGAATTACTTTGCAGCATCTTATTGATTCGTGTAACCTGTCTGCCGCCAGGCAGGTACTCATTATTCATGTAAAAAGATATTGCGTTAAGACATGATTAACACAGCACCAGGTAGTTTTTACTGTTAAAGGAAGAGAGAACCTGGTCAGTAATAACAATTCTTCAAATTTTGTGAATGATCACAAATTCGTTATTTTAAAAATATTTTGAACTGGCACATTTTGTCTAAATAATTATGTTCTCAATTAGACAGTGATGCCCGAACGGCGCAGTTAGACTTCCCTGCCTGTAATCATAATCGTAGTCCTGCAAGGCGTTTGTTTTTATAGCGCCCGCTTCAACATCTTTTGCTGCCACACGATGCGGGTCAGCAACGAATAACCAATAACAACACGTAGAGACGCCATGCATGGGTGGAGACGCCATGCATTGGTAGAGACGCCATGCATTGGTAGAGACGCCATGCATGGCGTCTCTACATTCGTGAGGTACAGCATGGGAGCAAAAACCGTTATCTGTTCTGCAGGGGAATGATCTTCCATAAAATTTATAATTTTAAATTTAGCTATCATGAATTTCAGAAATACAAATTACCGGTTATCTTCTCTTTTATTTCGTCACGCCAATGATAACAGCGGTATAGATTTGTTTTGGAAATGTCGCGATCACCCCCTACAAAAGTCTTTTTTACACAGCATGATTTTCAGGAGGCCAGAGTAATTTTGTCAGGGATATGAAAAAATAATTAAAATTAAAAAACTATGGCACGGGTTAACCCTTATTTGAACTTTAACGATAATTGTCGCGAAGCAATGAATTTTTATAAAGATTGTTTGGGTGGCGAGCTCACCCTGCAAACTGTTGGAGAATCGCCAATGGCGGCCCAAATGCCACATTTGAAAGATGCGATTTTGCATGCATCTTTAACTATTGGTGATACCATGATCATGGGCTCTGATATGAGAAGAAAGCACTTAACAGATGGTGATACCGTTAATCTATGTATCAATTGCGGAAGCGACGAAGAAATGAAATCATTTTTTACAAACCTTTCTGCAGGAGGCACCATAAGAGAGCCAATAACAGAAATGCCCGGTGGAGCAAAGATTGCCGCACTTACTGATAAGTATGGCAAGCTTTGGATGTTTTACTATGATAAGAATACCGGGATTAATAATTGACCTCCCGGGTGCAGTGTTATGGTTCGTGAGACGCTAACTAAGGCGAAAGAGTATTAATAATTACCGCACTATGGCCAATCCATACATCATTGCCGATAATGATATTGCCTTTGGATGGATATGATTTTCCTTCTATTGCATTTTCCCATCCATTGCCAAAAACTGCAAAAGGATAAGCCGATATTGAGTTTGATAAATGATTACCGCTATTCATAATAAATTGGGCTCCGGAAGCAATCATGCAGAATTTTCCAATGATAAGTTTGTTGCAACAAAGTCAAATAAATATTTTATATTTTTTTCAAAATTATCTACGGTTTCAAAATCATCATAATAAGTGTAGTCACCCACTTCGATATTAGGATTCTTAACAATGTTCTTTAAAAAGCATAATCGTTCATAACCAGCCGGCGGGAAGGCCGTAAGTGGGTTTGGCCCATAATTATCCGATGTATTCATTCTAAAGTTTTAATTGTTTACCTAAAACTCCTGTACACGTAATACATCTAAAAGGATAACAATTTATTGATTGTCATCTGCCGGTTGCGGGATGCAATACCATATCAAAATAATTTGGACAAACGGCCGGTCGAATTATCCAATTAATAGTAAATTTATGCTGTGTTTTTAGTAAGGTTATTGTTTTAGATATTTGATCGGCAAGACTGCACACTTCAAAAATAAAAAAACAGACAGGCGAAAGTTTGTAGAAATGCCATTTACACCCGGACCTGCCCGATTCGTAGTGTCTTTATAATCCAATCACAATTTAACGCTTCTTCACAAATGCAAAAAAATGATATCTCTCTTGCACAATGGGCTTTGGTTGAAGAAATAAGAGCCGGCAAATGGAAAAACCTAGACTTCCCCCGGATAGCACGTGAAGATTTTGGTATTAACGGAATTGAGTTTGTAAACACACTGTTTGAAGTTCCTACCGAAGAATATCTTAAAAAATTGAAACAAAATGCTTCTGACCATGGAGTAACAATGGTGCTGTTAATGGTAGACGACGAAGGCGATGGATGTGCAGATACCAAAGAAGGACGCAGACAATTTGAAATCAATCACAGAAAATGGGTGGATGTTGCATATTATTTAGGATGCCACGCCATACGTACGAACTGCCGTGGACCAGAAAATGCAGATAAACAGGAGGCATTAAAATGGGCTGCAGAATCGTACAATATGCTTTTAGAGTACGCCTTACCTGCCCTTGTCAGCATTGTTATAGAAAATCACGGGGGAGTATCCAATGATCCGGATTGGATGGTGTCATTGATAAAAGAAGTTGACCATCCAAATTTCGGTACCTATCCTGACTGGCGAAGCCCTGGTCCTGAATTTGATAATTATACTTATTTACAAAAAACATTGGCTTATGCAAAAGGCATGTCATATCGCAATCAACCTACTGAAGGGCTAACCGCTAAGATGATCAGGCTTTGCGAGGACAGTGGCTATAATGGCTGGTACGGTATCGAATCGGGCGGACGGGAAGAAGTCAAAAAGGGTGTTGAGCTTTTGAAAAAATATCTCATCAGGTAAAGCCAATAAATAAAATATTTTTTTCATTTAGGTCTTGATATAAGTGTTAATAAAGATGGATTAAAGTACAAATCACTGTCTTCGCTATTGTTGTCATCATACCATCTATCTCCCAATTTAATTAGCTTTGCCGCCTTATGATTTTTAGAACCGAAGCATTAAAGACCTGGAAATTATCTGCCCCTATTATTTTGGGGGAACTTACTCAAATGGCGTTGGGTGTTATCGATAATATTATGGTAGGTTCAATAAGTTATAAGCACCTTGCGGCCGCGGCATTGGTGATTGGTGTAATGAATATTCCGTTTGTGCTGGGCATTGGAATGACCATCTCAATATCGCAAACCGTATCGATGGCACATGGACGTAAAGATGGCCTGAAAGTGTCTCATTATTTATACAATGGATTTTGGGTGTGCACCATTGCAGCAGTTATAATTGCTCTTGTATTAAGCTTCAGTAAAAATATTTTATTTCATTTGGGCCAGGATCACGATGTCGCTGTGCTGGCAGTTCCTTTTCTACAGATCATGGGTTGGTCAACGATACCAATGATTATGTTCATTTCCCTCAAACAATTTACTGATGGGCTTGAAAGGACAAGAACGGCAATGTTACTTTCCTTTACAGCATTACCTGTAAATATTTTTATTAACTGGTTGTTGATTTATGGCAACTGGGGATTTCCCAGGCTGGAATTAATCGGTGCGGGATTAGGAACCTTAATCACACGGGTAATTGTTGTAATCGTTTTCATAATTGTGTTGCAGAAACATTCGATGTTCAGTAAATATATCGCGGTAAGAAGAAACCAATGGAAATTGCAGTGGCATACTATCAAAGAATTGTTGCACATCGGGGTACCGAGCAGCATGCAGGTTGCTATGGAGTCCGGCGCCTTTGCAGTATCGGGAATCCTCATCGGCACATTGGGAGCAGTACAACTGGCCTCGCATCAAATAGCGCTTAGTTGTGCATCACTTGCTTTTATGATATCATGGGGGCTGGCGCAGGGTGGGTCTATAAGAGTAAGCAATGCATGGGGAAGAAACAATTGGCGGGATATAAGTGTAATCGGCAGGAGTACGCTGCTAAGTGGTTTATTATATGGAATTTTTGGCGCCATATGTTTTATTTGTTTTAGAAATATATTGCCCCGTGCTTTCAATGATAACAGAGCTGTATTGATTTTATCATCGGTATTAATGGTATATGCAGCCGTATTTCAAATTTCAGATGCCACACAGGCTATAGGAGCCGGCTTACTGAGGGGCATTAAAGATGTAAAAATCCCAACTCTATACATAGCGATTGCTTATTGGGTAGTAGGTATTCCTTTAGGTTGCCTGATGGCATTTACATTTAAGATGGGAGCAGCCGGCATGTGGGTTGGTTTTGTGGGAGGCCTCACTTTTTCATCAATGTTTTTAAACAGGAGGTTCTTTAAAATGTTGCGACGGAAAATGTAATAATCCAGGGTTTATGTGGTTTAACTCCACATAATCAAAAGAAACACGGCACGTAGAGATGCCATGCATGGCGTCTCTACAACAATAATGGTCAATAGGTTCTTTAAAATGTTGC
>JBDTZL010000171.1:0-12230 GCA_040005125.1 Ginsengibacter sp. | reverse complement strand
TCTTTCTCAAATTGTATTTTAACCTTTACATTTAAATATGCTAAAAGCTACAGGCATTTATAAAAATTATGGCCCTTTGCCGGTATTAAAGGGAGTAAACATCGAAATCAGGAAGGGCGAAATTGTGAGCATTGCAGGCTCTTCCGGTGCGGGGAAAAGTACATTACTCCATATTTTGGGTACACTGGATGTAGCGGATAAAGGAGAAATTTATCTTGACAATACCCCGGTGTTCACCTTAAACGGGAAAAAACTGGCTTCCTTCAGAAATAAGCATATTGGCTTTGTTTTCCAGTTTCATCATTTACTGCCGGAGTTTACTGCCCTCGAAAATGTATGTATACCCGGATGGATAGCGGGCCGCAAAACAAAAGAGGTGGAAGAAAAAGCACTATCTCTCCTGGATTTATTGGGCCTTCAAAACCGGGCTGAGCATAAGCCCGGTGAACTTTCGGGTGGTGAACAACAAAGAGTGGCTGTTGCAAGAGCGCTCATCAATAACCCTTCTATTGTGATGGCCGACGAGCCTACGGGTAACCTGGACTCTGCGAATGCAAAGGAACTGCATAACTTATTTATTGACCTGCGTAACCGCCTGCAGCAAACATTCTTAATTGTGACCCACAATGAAGAACTGGCACAAATGGGCGATAGAATTTTGCATATGAAAGATGGAAAGATGGTTTAAATCCTTTTACGGCTGACGTATTGAAGATAACTACGGCATTTGATTTTTATCTGGTACAAAGCTAAACACGTGGCTTCCAGGTAATTTCCAGCGCATTATTTGTTTTGCCCAGGTATCTTGCTAACACAAAAAGATAATCGCTGAGCCTGTTAAGGTATTTTAATATTAATGGGTCAACATGGCCATCATGAGCTCCTAAATTTACACAACATCTTTCTGCACGACGGCACACACATCTTGCAATGTGCGTGATGGAAACCGAAGAATGTCCTCCTGCTAAAATAAAATGTTTCATTTCAGGAAGAACTTCGTTCATGGCATCAATTGTTTTTTCCAGGAGCGTTATATCGGCTTCATGCAGATCAGGAATAACAAGTTTGGCCTTTTTTCCAGGATCGCAAGCCAGTGACGATCCGATAGTAAACAACCTGTCCTGTATCTCTTTTAAAATATTATTAACATGTGCGTCGTTAAAATAATCACCGACAAGGCCCATCCAGGAATTCAGCTCGTCTATTGTGCCGTAGGCTTCAATGCGAAGGTCACTTTTCAACACTTTCGTTCCCCCGATAAGGGTTGTTTTCCCCTTATCACCAGTTTTAGTATATATTTTTTGAGACATATAATTCAGCTCGATAAAATGATAAATTCACAAATTAAGTCATTTGTCATTGGGTCATTAAGTCATATGTTCAACTAATTTGCAATTCATAAAAATTTGATAACAAATCCTACATTTACACCTGTTAACTTATTGACCATGGACTTATGGACTTAATGACTTTTGACTTATTGACTTTTGACTTATTGACCTAATGACTTACTGACTAATAACGGTAGCCTCTTTATGAAGATGGTCACTTTCAATTACACCATCCTTGAGCCTTATGATCCTGTGTGCGAAATTGGCAATGTCTTCTTCATGTGTTACCAAAATCACCGTGTTTCCTTCTGATTGGATCTTACCAAAAATTTTCATGATCTCCACTGATGTTTTTGAATCAAGGTTACCGGTAGGCTCATCTGCAAGAATAATAGAAGGGCTATTCACCAATGCCCTTGCAATGGCTACCCGCTGATTTTGGCCGCCAGACAATTCATTGGGCTTATGATGACTTCTGTCGCTTAGTCCAACTCTATCAAGCATTTCGAGTGAAAGTTCTGTTCTTAGTTTTTTGGGAGAGCCATTGTAAACTAATGGTAATGCGACATTTTCTGCAGCGGTAAGCCTTGGCAATAAATTAAATTGTTGAAAGACGAACCCGATCTCTTTATTACGAACTTCTGCGAGATCGTCATCAGGCATTTTACTTACGTCTTTGCCATTGAGAATATAACGGCCGGCAGAAGGAGAATCCAAACAACCAAGGAGGTTCATAAGCGTTGATTTCCCGCTTCCGCTGGGGCCCATCAAAGCGACATATTCATTTTTGAATATTTCGAGGGAGATTCCTTTCAGTACCTTTAGCTCCAGCTTACCCATAAGATAGCTTTTTTGTATATTGTCCAGCTGTATGATAGAATTCATTGTCTCTCCAATTGTAAGTTGCTTTTTTTATTATTTTATAACGAACCGCAAATTTTAAATTATCTCCCATTGGCTAATTAGCTAATTAGCTAATTAGCTAATTATTTCCTGATCACTTTAGGAACTTTAAAAAATTGTTCGTCATGCAATGGCGCATTCCTGAATGCCTCCTCCCTGCTGATTGTCCCTCTTACTTCATCTTCCCGTAATACATTTATATTTTCGCTCATGTGCAGCAACGGTTCCACACCTGTTGTATCAAGTTCATTTAGCTTATCAATAAAGCCGATCATTTGCTGAAGATCGCTTTTTATATCTTCTTTTTCTTCAGAATTGAATTTCAGCCTGGCCAGGTTGGCAATTTTATCAACCAGTTCATCATTTAGGTTCATCCGGCAAATATATTGTTTGTTTAGAAGTTTAAGATCTTGAAAACCCTAAACTTCTAAACCTTCTAAACCCCCTAAACCCTAAACCTCCTAAACCCTAAACTCTCCCTCTAAATTCCACCCCTTCTAAACTCTAAATATTTTATCTTCGCCGCCTTATGAACAACGCGAAAGAAATTGTAATGAGCGGTATAAGGCCTACAGGGCTTTTACACCTTGGAAATTATTTTGGCGCCATTCTGAATTATGTAAAAATGCAGGATGACTATGACTGTTATTTTATGGTGGCTGACCTGCATTCTTTAACTACGCATCCTGATACTAAGGACTTAAAATCCAATGTTCACAGGGTTTTGGCAGAAAATATTGCCTGTGGACTTGACCCTGAAAAAGTGGCGCTATATTGCCAAAGCCATGTACACCAGACCGGAGAACTATATCTCTATTTAAACATGCTGGCATATAAGGGTGAACTGGAAAAAACGTCTACATTCAAAGATAAAGTAAGGTTGTCGCCCGATAATGTAAATGCCGGATTACTTACCTATCCCGTATTGCAGGCCGCTGATATCCTGCTGCATCGCGCATTGTACGTACCCGTTGGCAAAGACCAGGAACAGCATCTTGAAATGGCAAGAAATTTTGTGAAGCGATTTAACCACAGGTATGGGGAAGTTTTCCCGGAACCAGTGGCTTTTAATTTCAGCAGTGACCTTGTAAAAATTCCTTCATTGGATGGCGGCGGAAAAATGAGTAAGAGCGAGAATAATATGGCCACACTATACCTGGCCGACGATGATGATACGATTAGAAAAAAGGTGATGAAGATCAAAACAGACAGTGGGCCATCAGAAAAAAATGCAGTAAAGCCGGAGTATATTCAGAATTTATTTTTATTTATGAAACTGGTCAGCCCTCATGAGATAGTTGCCAGATACGAAGCCGCATTTAATGATTGTACCATTCGATATGGCGATATGAAAAAACAGCTTGCCGAGGATATGGTAAACTTTATAGCCCCGATTCGTAAGCGGGTCAATTACATACTGGCTGATGAAACATATTTAAAAAAAGTGATGAAAGCGGGTGCAGAAAAAGCTGTTTCAAGTGCAGAAGGGACCATGCAACTGGTAAGAAAATCGATGAGCCTTGATTATTTTTAGATTCAGCATGTAAGTTTTAGATTTTAGGTTTACTTTTAATCAAATACCTTTTACAATCAGAACCAGCCCTCAAACCAGGAAGGTTGGATTACATTTTAAAATCTAAATTCCGAAACAGGGACATGGCAAAATCGAAAAAACCAAAGCACATCGCCGTTGCGGGAAATATAGGGGCAGGCAAAACTACATTGACCGAACTGTTGAGTAAGCATTACAAATGGATCCCCCAGTTTGAAGATGTTGACCACAATCCTTACCTCAACGATTTTTATGATGATATGCCGCGATGGAGCTTTAACCTACAGGTATATTTTTTAAACAGCCGGCTCAACCAGCTTCTTGAAATTCAGCGTGGTACCGAGACCGTTATACAGGACAGGACCATTTATGAAGATGCTAATATTTTTGCCCCCAACCTTCATGATATGGGGCTGATGACCAAAAGAGATTTTACCAATTATTATACTTTTTTTGAAACGCTTAAAACAATGGTAAAGCCACCGGACCTTCTAATTTACCTGAATGCATCTGTACCAACTTTGGTTGCGCAGATCCAGAAAAGGGGCCGCGAGTATGAAGAAAATATAAGGCTGGATTATTTGAAAAAACTAAATGAATTTTATAACAAATGGATAAGCACCTATAAAGAAGGGCCGCTTTTAATTGTTGATGCAGATACTAATAAGTTTGCAGAAAATGACGAAGACCTGGGCCTTATTATTAATAAGATTGACTCACAGTTATTTGGATTGTTTTAAGAAATTTTTTTTTATTCTGATGGATTTCTGTGCAATAGCTAAGATGTTAAACAACACTTTCCTGGAATGATCATTTTGATTGACGTAACTCAACAATAAAAAAAGCGAAATGAGTGGTATATAAAAATCAATAGGCTATAAACGTTGTTTCAAAATTTAGTTCCGTATTGTTCATGAATACAACCGTTGGCGGCGATTTATTTCGACACCCAAATTCGTTGACAAAAGTGTAAAATATTAAATATGCAAATCAAAAGGCTTAAAATAACTGGATTATATGGCTATACAGACAAGTACATTGATTTCTATAATGACACGACTTTACCAGTGTCGTGTCATACATAAAGTGACTAATATCCCACAAAGACGCAAAGGGCACTAAGAAAAAGCAGCTTTGTGTTCTTTGAGTCTTTGAGTCTTTGTGGGAAAAAATGTGGCGCCAAAAGATTGTTGACAGGACAATAAGATAACCCAGGTAACACCTAATGATATTATATACCCTGTTCCGCAGTCACAATTGGATGCAGAACCAGGCTTATACGATCAAAATCCCGGATATTAGTTTTTTCATAAGCAGTAGTTCTTTTCTTTGAACAAGTAATGGCGCAATATTGGGTGATGCGCCATTTTTTTAGAATCATTGCCGCATAACTTTGAATTCAATTATTACTTGCTATTATTTGATAATGAAGCGTAACAAATTCGCAGGATAGCACAGGATGATATTACTTTTCAAATTTGATAATTTTATACGGCTACACTTTTCACCGGTTGTTTTAATACGATTGCGATGCTTACTAAAAAGTTTTTTTTATTGAATTTCGTTTCATTAATTATTTATTTGTCTCTTTTTCACAACCAGTAATAGAAACAGGTGGTGGGCCAATGCCCAACGAATGGATTGACAAAGACACGTATCATAAAATAATAAAACTGTCCCGGATACCAGGAAGCAATATGAGTTTCTATTCTCATAATAATCCGTTCGTTGGTAACGAAATGGCATTTTATAACAGCAACAATCCGGAAAATGGAAGTGAAGATGAAAATATGAGTGCGAAGTAAATTTTTTAAAAGAATTTTTCTAATAAAATGTAACCAGGTAATCGTCCATGGCCCCTCTCCGAAGGAGTGAGGTAGAGGGTGAAGCCGCAAAAAAATATGCGCAAAATATTCTTCTTCTTATTCCTGTCATTCCAATTAAATAATATCTCAGCCCAAATAAAATGGCCTGCCATAAGCGAACAAACAAAACCCTGGGCAAGATGGTGGTGGCCTGGCAGCGAAGTGAATAAAAATGACCTCAAAACTGTAATGCAGCAATATCACGATGCCGGGCTTGGCGGCCTCGAATTAACTCCAATATATGGTGTGCAAGGTGAAGAAGGTCAATACATCAGTTTTCTTTCTGCCAAATGGATGGAGATGTTTGACTATACTTTGAAAGAAGGTAAACAACTGAAGCTCGGAATTGATCTGGCCAATGCAACCGGGTGGCCTTTTGGCGGGCCGTGGATCGGCGATGAAGATGCATGTAAGGATATGGTTTATAAAACTTATGCTTTAAGTTCAGGCGAATCTTTAAAAGACACTATTCAATATATACAACAGCCATTGTTGCGCACTGAACATCCCATCAAGGCAACTATTAATGATATTTTACAACCTGTCTCCGCGAATAAAAATTTACAGGCGCTTGCTATTGCCCAAATAAAATTTAAACGTCCATTGCCATTGCAGGTATTGATGGCTTACTCAGATGCAGGGGATACAATTGATGTAACCAACAAAGTAAATAAAGATGGAATATTAAACTGGACGGCTCCTAAAGGAAACTGGAAACTCTATGCACTATTCATGGGATGGCATGGAAAGCAGGTTGAAAGGGCGGCTCCAGGTGGAGAAGGAAATGTAATTGACCACTTTTCATCTTCTGCATTGGATCACTATCTTAATCGTTTTGATAAAGCTTTTCAAGGCCATGATCTCAGTGGCCTGCGTGGATTTTTTAATGATTCTTATGAAGTGGATGATGCAGTTGGCCAATCCAATTATACACCGCTTCTTTTTGAAGAGTTTAAAAAAAGAAGAGGTTACGATCTGAAAAATCTCTTACCTGAATTGTTCAATAAAACACCAACTGAAAAAAGTAATCGTATTCTTTGCGACTACCGGATGACCATAGACGAATTGATACTAAATAATTTCACAAAAGAATGGTACAAGTGGGCGCATAGTAAAAATAAAATTGTGCGTAATCAATCGCATGGTTCTCCGGCAAACACGTTGGATTTATATGGCGTGGTTGACATTCCGGAAACAGAAGGGACAGAAATTTTGCGAATAAGGTCTGCACCTTCCGCCTCCCATGTTATGGGCAAGCAATTGGCTTCATCCGAATCTGCAACATGGCTGAACGAACATTTTATTTCAACACTTAGCGATGTAAAGAAAGCACTGGATGTTTATTTTATCGGTGGTGTCAATCATATTGTTTATCACGGTACCGCATACTCACCACCGTCCGAAACCTGGCCCGGCAGACTGTTTTATGCATCTGTCGAATTTACACAAGCTAATCCTTTCTGGAATAATTTTTCGGCATTGAATCAGTATGTAGCAAGAACGCAATCATTTTTACAACAAGGAAAAGCCGACAATGATGTGCTGCTTTACTTTCCCGTTTATGATAAATATTCTGAGCCGGGAAGAGATTTGTTATTACACTTTGATGGAATGAAACCGGGCTTTAATGGAACCCCATTTGAATTGGCTGCAGATACCATGGAGCAAAAAGGTTATGCATTTGATTATATTTCTGACAGGCAAATTCTTAATCTTAAAATACCCGGAAACAAAATTGAAACAGGCGGCACATCGTATCAGACCATTATACTGCCAGGTTGCAAATTCATGAAAGCCGAAACGCTTCAAAAATTATTTGATCTTGCTGATAAAGGGGCTACTATTCTTGTCTATAAAAATTTGCCAACAGAGGTTCCGGGTTATGGTCAATTAAAACAACATGAGGAAGTATTTCAGAAATTAATAGATCGGTTGAATTTTGTTTCATCTAATTATTCTGCGGTACAGTCTGCTACTATTGGAGAGGGAAGATTTTTAATCTCAGATGATTTACGACAATTGTTGAAACATGCTTCCGTTCGCAGAGAAGAAATGACAGATAAAAATTTGCAGTTTGCCCGCAGGAAAAATGCCGATGGTTCAGAATTTTATTTTATTGCCAATAGAGGTGATCAACCAATTAATGAATGGGTAACGTTGCAAACAAAAGCCAGCGGAGTTTCTTTGTACAACCCTATGAATGCTGACTCAGGTGTCGCCAGGTTTAAAAAAAATAATAAAGGTTTTATAAAAGTATTACTGCAGTTGAATCCCGATGAAAGTATAATTGTTGAAGCTTCATCAAAGGCAATCAATGGAAATGCATTTCCGTATATCAAAACAAAAAGCGCCCCGGTTGAAATTAATGGCAAATGGACTTTGCAATTTACAAATGGCGGACTTTCATTACCGGCATCTGTTACTATGGAACAATTGAAACCGTGGACGGGCTTAAATGATAATTCATATCAAATCTTTTCCGGTACTGCATCTTATTCCGTTCATTTCAAAAATCCTTCCGGTAAATCTACTCAGTATTTATTAAAACTTGGTAAAGTGGATGAGAGTGCACAGGTATTCGTTAATGGTAAAAAAATAGCTACTTTAATCGGTCCCGTATTTTCGTGTAAGCTTAACCGTAATGATCTAAAAGATGACAACCTTTTGGAAATAAAAGTTTCTAACAGTATGGCAAACCGAATCATAGATTTAGACAAAAGGCGTGTGTTTTGGAAAAAATTCAATAATATAAACTTTGCTGCGAAGCTGCCGCAGGACAGAGACGCAATGGGTTTATTTGATGCTTCAAATTGGCAGCCAAGGGTGTCAGGGCTTGAGGGCCCGGTAACTTTAACTGAAATAGAGTGATTCAACCCGAACTGGCAACGTGAGTAGTATTGGTGATAATAAAATAATTAAGGATTCTCAAACTACAAAATGAAAACGCGGTATGAATACGTTATTCAGGAAGTTTCCTGCTTTAATTATTTTGCTTGTATTTCTGTCAAATGGTAATGCTCAAGCTCCGGATCAATAATTAAGAAAAATTTCATTTTTCCGCAATTAAAGGCGGTGAAAATAAAGTTGATTCATTGATATTCCCGGTGAATGTAAAAACTATTCAATGGATCAGCGGCGATACTTTAACTTTCCACATCACCATAAATAAAAAGCGAAATCTGCTGATGCTATTTGTTCCATCTTCAGATTTTATAGGAATCGAAAGGGGCAAAACTGAAAGCAACTAATTTTTCGGGCAAATCAATAGCAGCGATTAATGTTACGGGGCTAAGCATTAAAGGTTTGGAAGGTGAAAATGAGCCTTCACTCTCAATTATTGTTTCTGCATTAGGTTACTGAGGAACTGATGTTGGCTGGACGAGCCTGGCTAGTAACAGCCTGCCGAAATTATATGGTGATGGGATTCCATTTTCCCTTTTTCATAAAGAAGGGAAAGGCAAAGTTGAAATGATTCCTGTAGCAAGGTATTAGCGGGACTTTGAATTGCCTTTCAAATATTATGTTGATAAAAACGAAACGCCCGAAAAACACCTTGCTGGCGTACTTGCAAAAGCTGGCACATATCCTGAACATCAAACATATCCGGATCAGGGAATTGTAATATGAAAATTATCTATGCGTCACTAATCAATCGTATGTGCTTTTTTAGAACAGGCAGGTTAACTGATCATGCTATGCGTTTTGTGTTAGTGCTTTTTCTTTTATAATAATATCCGCTATTAAAATGTATTTTCATTTTATGTTTCGTAAATGGTTGATAAGTCTTTATTTAATAGTAACTGTTTCACTGGCAGCTTCGGCACAACTAAAGAATACTCCTGCAGTTTCTGAAAAAAGCCTTTTGTTTATTTTAATTGTCTTTGGGTTTATTGATCTGCAGGCACAGCGGAAAAAAATAAAATACTTAAGCGGTATTGAATTTAGTAAACTTATTAAAGAACAATGAAAAATATAAAACAGAAAAAAATTGTACTTGCGATTGCTATTTTGTGCATAGCGCATTTTAATTCTGCATTTGCTGACGTAAAGCCTGCCGCCTGTTCAAAGGCCACATGGTAGGTGAGGCCCTGTAAGTACGGGACGCGCAAACCAGCTTTTTTCGTCATCTTCAAACTTCTTCATTTTTAACGCTTATAATATGAAACACAAAAAACTATTCTTATTTTTTCTTGCTATCGTCATTTCCGTTTGTTGTAAAAACGCCTTCGGACAATCTAGTTCAGATAACAATTTAAGCTGGGCTGCTGATGCAGGCGCCAAGCAATTCCCATCCGCTACGAAAGTATTTTTGGTAAAAGCCAAAAGTGATACGTCAAAAATTATTTCCAAACAAATCCAGGATGCAATAGATAAATGCGCAAAGAGTGGCGGTGGTATTGTATCGTTCAATTCCGGTACTTATGTAACAGGAGCTATTTATTTGAAAACAAATGTCAACCTGAAAATTGACAAAGGAGTTACTTTATCAGGCTCACAAAACTTTGCTGATTACCCTGAAATAAATACGCGAATAGCGGGGATAGAAATGAAATGGCCTTCAGCGCTAATAAATGTTATTGATGCAAAGAATGCGGCTGTAACCGGCGATGGCATTGTGAATGCAAGAGGAAAATTTTGCTGGGATAAATATTGGGTGATGCGTAAAGAATACGATAAAAAGGGTCTTCGTTGGATAGTTGACTACGATGCAAAAAGGGTAAGAACTATGTTGGTGCAAAATTCTTCCGGCATTACTTTAAAAGGAATCACTTTGCAAAATGCGGGCTTCTGGACGGTGCAGGTTTTATATTCCCATCATGTAAGCGTAGACGGAATTATTATCAGGAATAATGAAGATGGCCATGGGCCAAGCACTGATGGTGTTGATATAGATTCTTCATCATGGGTGTTAATTGAGAATTGCGATATTGATTGCAATGATGATAATATTTGTTTGAAAGCAGGCCGCGATTGGGATGGCCTTCGCGTAAATAAGCCCGCAGAATACATTGTGATAAGGAACTGCGTAGCCCGCCATGGTAGCGGTCTTGTTACATTGGGAAGCGAAACCTCCGGTGGAATAAGGCATGTACTTGCTACGGATCTTTATGCAAAAAATACCGATAATGGGTTGCGCATAAAATCTGCGTTTACCCGTGGTGGTACGATTGAAGATATACATTTCACCAATACCGTTTTGGATTCTGTAGACAATACTTTCCAGGTTAATCTTAACTGGAATCCTTCCTTCAGTTATTCTGAATTACCGAAAGGTTATAATTACGATTCTATTCCTGATCATTGGAAAACGATGTTGCATAAAGTGGAACCAGAAAAAAGAGGAATACCCCATGCAAAAGATGTCTATATCGAAAATGTCAAGGTTACTCATGCCAATCACGCATTTGTGTGCTCAGGGTATGAACAATCCGTGTTGCAGGATTTTGTATTTACAAATTGCGATATCTCTGCAGGGGCGATTGGCCTGTTTGAATTCACAAAAGACTGGAAATTTAATAATGTAAATATCACTATTGATAAAAGAGAAAGTATTTCAGTTGATTCAAATGGAAAAGCCAACCAGGAAAGATTAAAAAATTAAAAAGTAAAAAATCGTTTTGATGGAAGCGAAGCAACGACAGATGATATTAAAAATATATACCAATTATTTGAATTATGTGGCTTTTTTGCAAGCAATGTTTACAGGAAAGATTTTATTTACCGCATAAATTTAAAAAGAATGGGCAGGTAAAAATTGCCCATCCTTTTTGAGTTGATTAATAGGTTTTTTTAATACCCGGGGTTCTGTATTGCCTGTTTTTGAGCCGGTGTTAAAGCAGCACCAGCCATTTGAATACCATCGAGGAAGGTCTGCGGTATTGGCCTGAGGGTATTGTTATCTTTAATATTTGGGGCTGCATCAGGGTTAAATGCCTTAGCGCGGGCAACCAAAGTTTGAGTTCGTGATAAATCTTCCCAGCGCTTATATTCTCCCATTAATTCACGGGAACGTTCATCCAACACAAGACATAACATTTTACTATATGGATCTGACAATCCCAAAATGCTGATAATATATTCATCCTGTGCAGGTAAGGAACCAGGATCTGTGATAGCCAAACTTGAAGAGGCTGCAGTAGTTACCGGAATATTATTTGATTCATAATATGAATTTCCGGGATAAAAAGAACTCCCGACACCAGAGGTTTGAAGTGACTGGGACTGCAAGGTATTACCTCCATCATTATAGGCTGCTCTGTCTTCTCCATTAACGTATTGTGCACGTTTACGAATTGCGTTGATATAAGGTAATGCGTCAGCAGAGCTACCCTGGCCAGCTTTAGCCAACCTGATTTTTATCTCAGCAGCCATTAAATAAGTTTCGGCCGAACGGGCCAAAATAAAATCTCTATGACCGACAACATCATTTAAGGAATTTCTTGAACCATCAATATATTTACTTAAAGATGGGAAAGCCTGATAAGCCGTTGTCAAATCAGTATTCAATGCACCATCTGCTGTTGTACCATTTGGATAGGCCACATAAGTAGTTGGTATTTGCCTCCCGGTGCCATTATC
>JBDTZL010000305.1:0-3643 GCA_040005125.1 Ginsengibacter sp. | reverse complement strand
GCATCACCTTCTGCTTTCTTTACAACGGAATCAGCGGTCCTTTGTGCGATCTCAACATTTTGCTGGGCTTTTACAACTTCCTTTTGCATATCGGCAATGGCTGTTTCTTTTTCCCTGCCCTGCCTTTTTTCCTGCGCCATACGCTGCGTTGCATAAGTCTTTTCTTCTTCCTGCGCGATCTTCCTGTCGGTCAAGGTTTTCATCAATGATTCAGGTGGCACAATGTCTCCGATCAAAGTATCGACAGCATTTACATTGTATTCATCCAAAACCTGCTTCATGTTATCTTTTGCAGCCTGTTGCCTTTCCTTACGGGTGCTTAAGAAAGCTATGACATCGCTATCCTGGGCGGAGTTTCTAAAGTAGTTGCCAATAGTCGGTTCCAATACCTGGCTTACAAGGTTGGTCATGCTTCCAAACCTTGCAATAACTTTCGGGGCTTCGTTGGCAGGTATATGTATGATCTGTGATACGTCGAGGTTGAATGGAAAGCCATCCTGTGAGCGAACAGTTATTGTACTTAAATTTTTATCCAACTGGTGCGATTCACTTCTTGTATTCGCCCAGTTTAATACGAGGTTGGTGGTTGGAACAAGTTCCACCTTCATGATATATTTATTGAATGGATATTTACCCGGGCCATATGGTTCCATCCAAACACCCCGTTGCCCTTTGCCCACTATGTTACCGTGTTTAAAACTTTCTCCGCTAAGATCTTTACCATCCTGGCCGATATAGCTGATCACTACACCTACAAAGCCAATAGGTACGTCGGTCATGGGCACTTCTTCAATTTGTATAGCCCATGGATTGATGTTGTAGCTGCCTGCCAGGATAATCGAAGGTTGTAAACCACGGTTGCCGCTGTTCTTTAAAAAAGTATCAAAGTCCTGGAAATTATTATGGCCATCAATATATTTCCCCGCTATCTGGCCGGTTTCAATCGGTTGCCCATCTAATGAGGTTACTATACCTACCATATTTTCATGTATGATCACCATATCGGTGATCGTAATAGTAAATGCATAATTATTAATACGATAAGTACCTGCAGTTATGTATGCCGTCTGTCGCCCTTTCTGTCCGCCATTATTCAAAAAATCTTCGGCATTCTGAAAGTTATCGCTGTCGACCCTTCTGGCAAGTATAGCTCCGGTAGGAATTTCAGCACCATCATTGCTTAGTATTAACCCGATCTTACCTTCCGGTATCACAGTAAAAGGTTGCATGATCACACCATATTGCCATGGCCACATGCCCCAGTACAAACCCGGTGCAAGTGTTTTACCCTGGAAGCCTGCTTCTCCTTTTGTTGCGATGATCCTGCCATCCGGCAATGCTTTGTTTGCACCGTAGAGTACATACTTTTTAGTTACAAGGCCAAGCCTGTTTTCAGGTACGATCACCATACCGAATAAAAAACGGAGTATAAATTTGTAAAGAATTAATGAAATCAGAATTACCAGAATCCACCAGTAACCTGACATAAAATTTTGAAAATCCATAGTTATAATTTTTAGTTTGTATTTAATCGTTTTTTTTCAACCAGGCATGATGCCTTTAATCCCTGCGGGGCTAACTTGTACTGCAAATTTTTAGGCTGCTTTTTACCATGAACTTTAACCAGGCATGGAATCAATTAATACGAGGTAAGAAGAGGAATAGAAATTACGATAAAAAAATTGCTGAAGGTTAAACTCTTTTGTGAAAATTAAAGAGTGAATCACCAGGAGGTGGTGCATTTTACATGGGAGCGATGCTCCATTTAAGTTTGAATTGTAAAGATATAAAATAAGTCATGAAACTGTAAATAAATCATTGCCAGGCGGGATTTTAAACTGAAAACTGGCAGAATAGTATGGGACGTCTGTTCTACCGCAGAAGCTTAATTCCTGCATCGAAAGCCAGAAAGTATTTATTATGGATATACAATACATATAGTTCTCCTTTTCTTTCTCCGTAGTGCAAATGCAGCGCATTAACTGAAGTGGCCGGGTGCCTACTCCGCAACATTCACTCTTACCCCTTCGCTGTGGGCCGTAAACTCCGGTGCGTACATACATTGAATGGTAGTAACCCCATTGCTAAAATTACCGCTGTGTGTTACGAACATCGGGTATTCAAAAACATAGGTGCCTTTATTTAAATAACTAAAGAAGAAATTAGTGCTTACATCTTTAGTAGTTTCATAATATCCCAGGCCATCCTGGTATTTATATTCGCTGATTACATTGGTTGGTTCCATACAGGAGGCCCGCATATCTTTCATGTGCACATATTCCATATCACGGTTAACCCTCAATTCTATTCTTACTTTTATTTTATCGCCCACTTTCAATTCGGTTCCATCATTTACCGGGATAAGAGCGAGGCCCTTATCAGTATTTTTTTCAATGAATAATTTTTTGCTGAGTTTAAGTGGCGTTTCTGCAAAAGTTATTTTCTCGAGGTTTTCAAAATATTGCCAGTAGACGGAGCCCCAGGAAGCCGATTGGTTAACTGGTTGATTAGTTGATTGGTTAATTGGGGAAGATACTGTTACGTTAATATTTCCCATTTCGGGTCTTACTTTATCGCCGTCAATTTTTCTTTTGAAATAACCGGTGCCGGCCTCCTGCTTTTCATCTTTACTGTTGAATGTCGTATTACCCAGTTTTATCGTAACTGTTTTTTCTTCTGAGAGCCAGTCGGTGCCTTGCAATAGCAATGCGTAGCAGGCTTCCGCTGTGGCTTTGGTTGTTTTCCAGTTATTCGTTTGCTTGTTCTTAAGCAGCCATGTTTTAAGATCATCAATTGTTTTTAAATCCTTTTCAATTTCTGAAAATGCCTCTATCATCATGGCCTGCGATTCAATGGGAGCCTGGTACCACCAATAACCACCGGCGTTCCATTCCTTCCAGTACATACCCACCTCTTCGCTGTTAATTGAATTTTCTTTCAATGATTTGATAATTGCATTGGGAGTAGTTGCATCTTTGGTTCGGTTAAGGGATAGTGCAATCATTGCCTGCATGTATTTACTTTGGCTGAGCCAGTATTTTTTTGATTGCTCACGGTAATAGGTATACGCAGTTTGGGTTTCTTTTGCTATTGCATATTCGGGGAAGAAACTGCGCATGTATAAATATTGAATAGCCATGGAAGACAGGTTATTATTTTTCAGATTTGATTTATATTTTACCAGGTCACCATACTCTTTTTTTAGCATCATATCGAGATATGGGATCGCTTTATCCAAAATGATTTTTAATTCGTTTTCCTGGAATGAGGGATAAGACTTTAATTTTTTAAGATGCCCGATACCCGTTATAATATATTGGGTAATATAACGGTCATCAGGGCCGCCTTTGAACCATACAAATCCTCCATTCGGTGATTGCATGTCCGACAATTTATTAAGCGATGATTCTAATTGAAGGCTCATTTTTGACATATCAAAAAGAAGGGCAATATTTTTCTTTTGCTGCTCTTCACTTTGCGCCTGTAATACCCACGGTGTTTCCTGTAATAAAACTGATTTTAATTCTTCATTTTTTTGAAGGTTACTTAGTAATGCAGCCGTATCAGCCTCACCCCCGGCCCCTCTCACGGTGGAGAGGGGAGAAGACCATTTTTCAAAAATGGCTTTTATTTTGGGTGATGA
>JBDTZL010000399.1:0-3659 GCA_040005125.1 Ginsengibacter sp. | reverse complement strand
TTGCTTTTATTTCTTCGAGCTGTTGCTCATTTAATAAAGGGATCCAGTTCATATGTATACTAGGTTATAGGTGTAGTCTCCAAAACTAGTGAATTATATTTTCAGTCATGGGACAACCCGTCCTGGTTCTGCGGGAACCTGTGCAGGACGCAAGACTTATTACAACTAAACTTGCCAGGGCGAAAACAATAATTACTTTTTTCATAATGTGTTTGGGTTAAAACTTATTTTGCACCCATTTTGCAAAATTAAATAAATGATTTTAAGGATGCTACTTAAAAACGAATTATATTTCAATCTATTGTTAAAACCATCCCCGGTAGCTAATCGCCAGGGTCATTAAGCTAGGGAAAGTAATTTGAATATTGAATATTAAACATTGATTATTGAGTTTTTTAGCTTATCCTTTCAAATATTCAATCCTCAAGTGAGGGGAAGTGGCTTAACATAATGACATTGAGCTATCGGGACATAATATTTTTATGAAAAATATGCGGATTCATTTCATAGCTATTGGCGGCAGCGTAATGCATCAGCTTGCCATTGCGCTTAGCCGCAAGGGTTACCAGGTAACCGGCAGCGACGATGAGATTTTTGAACCTGCTTCAACCAACCTTACAAAAGAGGGGATCATGCCGCCGGAGGCGGGGTGGCACCCTGAAAAAATCACCGGAGATATTGATGCGGTAATATTAGGTATGCATGCAAGGGAAGATAATCCTGAATTGAAAAAAGCAAGAGAAGCCGGCTTAAAAATATTTTCTTTTCCTGAATATATTTATAAGGAAAGTGAACATAAAAAAAGAGTAGCGATAGGAGGCAGCCACGGCAAAACCAGCACAACTGCAATGGTTATGCATGTGCTAAAAGGTGCAGGGGTAGATTTTGATTACCTGGTAGGCGCAAAGCTGGAGGGATTTGGGCAGGGCGTAAAAATCACCGATGCACCCTTAATCGTATGTGAAGCAGATGAATATCCCGCAAGTGTAATTGAAAAACGACCCAAGTTTCACTTTCTTTTTCCTCATATTGCCGTAATTACAGGAATTGCATGGGATCATATCAATGTTTTTCCCACGTTTGATTTTTACCTCAGCCAGTTTACAATATTTATCGAAAAAATTGAAAAAGGGGGTATTTTAATTTATAATGAAACTGATGAAGTTTTGAAGAAGCTGGTAATTGACAGTAAAAGGAATGATATAAGATATATTCCTTATGGGCTTCCAACTTATTTTATTGAAGATGGTATTACAAGTGTACTCATTGGAAAAGAAAAAACGGATCTAAAAGTTTTTGGAAATCATAATCTTTTAAATTTACAGGCAGCTTATTCAGTTTGTAAGGAACTTAATGTAAATGATAGTAATTTTGCCAGGTTTATAGCTGGTTTTACGGGAGCTTCAAAAAGGCTTGAGCTACTCGTGCAAACTACAGAATATACTGTGTTCAGAGATTTTGCACATGCGCCGAGTAAAGTTATGGCGAGCGTAAATGCTGTAAAACAGCAATTCCCCCAAAGAAAACTAGTGGCTGTTCTGGAACTACATACCTTCAGCAGCCTTAATGAAAAATTTATAAATGAATATTCCGGAACTATGGAAAATGCTGACGAAGGAATTGTTTTTTACAGTAAACATGCACTCGGGCTAAAACGAATGCCACCTCTTGAGCCCCAAAGCGTAATAAACGGATTTAATAAGTTAAATCTTGACGTGATTACAGATAAAAGACATCTTGAAGAAAGGCTGGGCAATATTCATCGCAACAATACTAATTTTCTTTTTATGAGCAGTGGCAATTATGACGGAATGGATATTTTAAAAACTTTGTCCCGATAGATAATGGAATTAACCTACCCCGTATTCACCGGGGACTAAACTATAAATTAAAAATGCCTCTACAACTAAAACGCCCATTGGTCTTTATTGACCTTGAAACAACAGGTATTAATCTTTCAACAGACCGGATTGTGGAAATTGCTATCATAAAAGTGATGCCGGATGGATCTAAAACGGTAAAGCAGAAAATACTGAATCCACAAATGCCTATTCCTGAAAGCAGCAGCGCCATTCATGGAATTACCAATGAAAAAGTAAAAGATGCCCCAACTTTTAAACAGGTTGCCAATGAACTGAAGCAGTTTATTGAAGATGCTGATTTTTCGGGATACAATTCAAACCGGTTTGACATTCCTTTATTGATGGAAGAATTTTTAAGAGCCGGTATTACAATTGACATGACAAACCGCAGGATGCTTGATGTGCAACATATTTTTCATATGATGGAAAAACGTACCCTGGGAGCTGCTTATAAATTTTACTGTGAAAAAGAATTACAGGACGCCCACTCTGCTGAAGCAGATGCCACTGCAACCTGGGAAATATTGGAGGCGCAACTTACCAGGTATGAACATTTAGGAAATACTTTAGATACTATTTTGCAATTTACGGGAGAAGAAAAATTTGTGGATTTTGCGCGACGCTTTATTATGGATAATGATGTGGAAGTATTTAACTTTGGTAAGCATAAGGGCCGCCCTGTTTCTGATGTGCTGAGAGCGGAACCGCAATATTATGACTGGATGATGAAAGGAGATTTTCCGTTGCACACAAAACAAAAACTTACTGAAATACTCAACCGTTCGTTACTCAGGAAATGACCAGTTAACCTATTCTGAATTTTTTTTTAAAGATTAATTGTAAATTCATTCTAAATACGACCGCCATTTTATTGGAAAAGCTTCTTATTATACCTACATACAACGAAAGCGAGAATGTTGCGTCTATACTTGAAACAGTATTTTCTTTACAACAAAATTTTCATGTCCTTATCGTAGATGACAGCTCTCCGGATGGTACTGCGGAAATCGTAAAAGGGCTTTTTGAAAAATATGCAGGAATGTTGTTCCTCGAAGAACGTTATGGCAAACTTGGGCTGGGAACAGCGTATATACGTGGTTTCAGATGGGCCCTTGATAAAGGATACCAGTATATTTTTGAAATGGATTGTGATTTTTCACATAACCCACATGACCTGGATAAACTTTATAAAGTTTGTAAATGTGGTACTGCTGACGTAGCCGTTGGCTCACGCTATGTAAAGGGAGGAAGTGTAGAAAACTGGCCATGGATCAGGGTAGGCTTGTCAAAAGGCGCTTCTGTATACACCCGTATTATTACTTTTATGCCGGTAAAAGATCCCACAGCAGGTTTTGTATGTTATCGCAGCGAAGTGCTTGAGGCGATCAATCTCGACCAGATAAGCTTTGTTGGTTATGCATTCCAGATAGAAATGAAATTTGCCGCCTGGAAACTTGGATTCAAAATTAAAGAAGTGCCCATAATTTTTATTGACCGGAGATATGGGGTTTCTAAGATGAATAAAGGCATTGTGAAAGAAGGTATTTTTGGAGTGTTGAAGCTCAAATGGATGAGTATGTTTAAAAATTACCGCAGCCGGGTCAAAAATATTCATGATGACAGGCATTTTGAAGTGCAAGGTTCAACTTCAAGGACTCACCCCAACCCCTCAAAAGAGAGGGAACTACCTTACCAAAATACACCCTGAGTTTTGAACTTCAAGGCCTCACCCCAACCTTCTTCGAAAGAGAGGGAACTAACTTACGAATAAAACACCTTCAACCTTAAGGCCTCACC
>JBDTZL010000141.1:0-3663 GCA_040005125.1 Ginsengibacter sp. | reverse complement strand
AGTGCTTTCCTGCGCTGGCTATAGATGTTTTCGTTTTTGTCGTTATAAATATTTATAGTGGTGAATGTCTCGTACTCCTGGTTAACATTTGTAGAAGTTCGGCTGGATCCGCTTATTTTGTCATTGTTGGATTTTTTGTTTTTATCATTTTTAAAGTCATATGACGTATTACCAGTGCTTGATTGAGAAGTGTTGCTTTGATTAACCATTCCGTCAACCACGTATTCAACGCCCAGTATCTTGCAAATTTCTGCCATTGAGTACTTGATCATATTGGATTTGTCGATCCCGGCCTTAGCTAATAGTACATTGGTAGCACGGGGGTTTACAACAGAAAAAGTACCGGAATGTCCGCTTAAACGGGTAAAACATTCATGCTGAAGCTCGTCGCTTGCTTCCTGCGGCAGGTTTTGTCCATCTTTCAAAAAAGAAAAGGGAAGAATCGCCACTTTATTCCGTCTGTCCTCTGCTGAGGCCGTTACCCCTGAACCCGGTGTCGACGCAGGAGTTGCAGGGACAGTATTTTGTACAGGAGTAGATGAATTATTATTGGCTGAGGGAATGTTGTTATACGTTTCCGTGCGGCCGCTTGCAAAAGTAATCTTCTGGATATCGCTCTTTTTAAAGCTATAAATTACTTGTTCTCCCGTATACTTAAAACGGATGTTGTCATCAGTCACTTCAACGACTGAACCCTTCAATTGGTCTCCGTTGGCCTTGAAAACAACATCGATTTTTTCAGCCGGCTGGCCAACGACAAAAAAATAGCTGCATACAGCCAGCGCAAAACATAGTAAATGTTTCATTAAATGAGGATTGGTATGGTTAACAATGAAATGCCAGGTTTAAATTATCGAAAAATATAACTAACACCGTTTATTTGCTTCGCCAGAGCAGTTTAAACTTCAATTACCGAACACAGTACTGCATCCATTTTTGATTTAAGAGTCCGTTACACGTTAAATAGCGCGAAAGAGATTTTATAAAAAATAAATCAATGGTGACCCGTCAATTCAAAAGTAAAGAATATGCGATAACAAAAAGAATGCAATCCCAGGAAAAATTGAACTTTCGAATTAATTCTACAAGCACGTTCGTTGAAATTGTTGTTGCTTTAAGCAATCATTACCCTTCCCTTTTTTTACATTCAAAATCTTTCAGTCATGAAACAAAATTCGAATTAATTCTACAAGAACTTTATTTAAAATTACTGTTCTTTTGTAAGTGTATTTCGGTCGTTGTTTTAATTTCAAAATGTGTATCATGACAAGCAACCAAAACTTTCCTGCACACACGCGGCAAAACAAATGGGCAAACTGTATGAACCAGGTTTTAAAAAATACACCTTATCCCCCTCCTCATGCCTGGCTCCTCATCATGTTAACTTTTCCCGATCCTTAAAAGGAGAAATACAATCATTATCAAAGCAACTGCAATAAATGGGAAGAGCCTTTCTTTAAAAAATTATTTTTAACCCGAATTGTTTTTTCATTCATTTAAAGAACCTTTTATGACATATTCTACTAAGAACTCAGGACAGTCACTTAGAAAACTAAGTCGAAGAAATATGATACGCGATGCAGCCATTACCGCAACCGGTGTTGTTTTCCTACCAGCATTTATGACCAGTTGTCGTAAGGACCGGGATCTTATTCCCGCACGCGGTGTAGGGTCAGGGAGTCAGGATGACCCACCAGACCTGGAGAAAGCGGCACAAAATCTAATTAATATGGATAAATGGGTGGAGAATGTATACCTCTATACGGGTAATTATGAACAATATCTATTCTCCCTTCTAAATTCAGGCCAAAAGCCCAGTTCGTGGAAAGACTTTATCATAGGCATCCTGCTTGATATTGCTAATGGGCTCATTGACGCAGCGGGCGATGAATTACCGGGCCTTGGCGCGGCCCTGGCAATTGCGACTGACAGCATTAAGTATTGGAGCGCCAGCAATCACCCTGAGAATTTAGAGGCTACATTTGCAGAATTTAAGGATGCACACCTCGCAATGCAAAAGGCAATTTCGGACCAGCTAATTGTACTCGCAGACCCTGCTAACAATTACCAGGCCTTGCGCGACGGGTTTGGGGACACGGGTCTTCCCTTTAATGGCACAACTTACAAAGTCAAGGATTTGGGAACCATGCATTTTCCAACCCCTGATGATGGCCAGTCATACGTAGATCTACGGAACGCCGGATACGATAAATTTAGAAAACATATGTGGAATATAATGATAATAAAATGTGGCACGATGAACGAAAGTTACCTTAACCGTCAGTCCGACGGCGTGTGGACTCCTACCAAATATGGACGAGAAAAACTTTATAACACAACCGCTTATCAATCAGCTTATTTGAGGGGCTATTATTCCACTATTGAGGGGGGGTGGTATTATTTTACATCTTATTATTTCGAGTTCGATGGTAAGGTATTATCTGCTGATGCTGCAAAGGAATTATTTATGGACGACACCCCGGGAAACAATATAAACCCCAAGGGTTTGTTTCCTCGCGATTACGTATTTAAACAATTTCATACAAAAAAACCTAGTTTTAAAGGCACCCATGAATTGAGAAAAGATGAAACTTCTTGGGGTCCTGATACGAATGGACCTGGCTTTGGTTTTGATGTTCCAGACCAGGACTTTGTTTTCAACGGTGGAGAATTCCCCCAGTTAATTGTTCCATAAACAATGCCGAAAAACCATTAATAGAAATCGGAGTTGGCATTGCAAACAAAGTCAAACTGATTGTTTGCAAACATTATCACAACAATCATGTTTTAGGATTGTCACAATTGTTTGAGAAATGTAACAATTCCATAGTTTGTTTTAGTAGAGCAAAAGACTGGAAGAAATTCTTAAGATGGGTTACATTAGATTATCAAAAAATGAAAGACGAAGCCAGTCTTGCCTCTGCTAACGAATTTGTAACTTGTCTGAAAATAGCTGAAGAAAGAAAAATTCCGATTGCTACTCGCGCAAGGGTTTTGCAGGGAAATCCGCTATAACTTAAATGGAAAAAAATACTATGGTATCGGCTTCAAAAATAATTCCGCGGATATGAAATCGGCACACCATATTTCAAGGCAAGCAGCTCTCCTAAAGACGTCACTACGGTTATCAAGGGAGCTAAAGAAGTAACCGTTTTTGAAGGCTTTATGGACTTCCTTTCTTTCATGGTTATTCATCGAAATAAAACCAAGGTTTCTACTAATTTTCTTGACTTGAATTCTGTCTCTTTGTTTGAGAAGGCACGTCCTTTTATAGAGCAGGACGAGGCTATCCATCTTTATTTGGATAATGATGCTACAGGACAAAATTTCAGGCCGTATGCGCTCTCATTGAGCAGCAAGTACCAGGATGAAAGTAACCTCTATCATCATCATAAGGATCTGAATGATTGGCTGATGGATTCAGGAAATAAACAAAAGAAACGACTGAGGTTTAGGCTCGGGTACTTTTTAGCTGCCTGTTGCTGCCTTGACGCTTTGTTGACGTTAGTATATTATGGATGAATTAACAGGTATAGGATGTGACTGTTAGATGTGCCCTTGACTTATCGAAGGTAGTAAGATCGCCTGTTTTAGCGATCGGCAAGATGTCCGGTTGTATCACAACCGAATCTTGCCGCCTTTTACTCCGGTGTCGTAGGCGGT
>JBDTZL010000424.1:0-12383 GCA_040005125.1 Ginsengibacter sp. | reverse complement strand
TCCATATTAATTTTTGAGGTGCAAAGATAAGAAACAGTGAGCGGTGGTCAATGGTTGGCGGTTAATAGTCAGTAGTCAATAGTCAGTAGTCAATAGTCAGTAGTCAATAGTCAATGTCAGTATTCAGTAGTTAATGTCAGTAGTTAATAAGCCCGTGAAAAATTCGGCCCTAATGACCGAATGACCATTGACCCAATGACAGGCCATAACCTGAATAACAGGCTGTAGAATGTGCAAGCATTTTTGAAACAGTCATCTTGCCCCATAAAGGTTGGAAAATGGGCGTAAGTCTATTGATACGCTCTTTTGTTAAATTATTTTCGCCAGCGTCAAATAATCCTTTCATAGACAAAAAATTTTGATGAAAATATTTAAATGAATTTGACCAAAATATACAAATTAACTTTACTGTTCCGGGCATAATCTTTAATTATTTTAAAATATCTCCTGATTTAATTTATTTTGCGGTGACCTTTACACTCTAAAATCTACATTTTATGACAGTAATGCCCACAAATAAATTCATGAGGATAATGATCCTGACTGCTGTATTTCTTATTATTATTGCAGTGATTGCACTACATATATGGCTTTAGCCTCAATAAGAAATATTTTAATATATCACTCCATTAGCCACATTGCGTTTTTATTTAATTCACCGGCTGATTTTCTTTCTCCCGCTTTTAAATTATTGTCCCTTTTTCTATTGCCGTTTCTTATGCTACATATGTACGTGAGGCAATGGAATTCGCAAAATATTTTTCTTTGTGTTCGTAAAGTCCATGGCGGAAAAAGCAGTCGCGTAAATTCTTTTGGATTACATTATAAAACTATAACACGAATTTTTAAAATACTAATTACACGAATGAATACAGAGTTCTCCCCTAATTCGTGTAATTAGTGCACGAAATTCGTGTGATCATTTTACGTCTTTTCATTCTCAGCAGCACATTAGTTATGAAATATCCTTTGCGAATTGATTAATTTTAATGAATAAAGTTTTACCGTTACAAACATCAAAATAAATTTAAGAATCGAATACAATTAATACGCCCTAAGAAACCAGGTATGATATTGCAGGAAACCATACAACAAATTGTTAGCAGGATTGATATCATTGAGATTATCAGTTCATTTATCAGGCTTAAAAAGAGAGGGGTAAATTATATCGGCCTTTGTCCTTTTCATAACGAAAAATCCCCTTCTTTCACGGTCTCGCCATCAAAAGAAATATACAAATGTTTCGGATGCGGGCGCAGCGGAAATACCATTAGCTTCCTAATGGAACATGAAAAGTATAGTTATGTGGAAGCTTTGAAATGGCTAGCCGCAAAATACAATGTTGAAATCGAAGAAACGGCAACTACTCCCGAATTTAAAGAACAGCAACTCGTTGCAGACAGCCTTTACATCATCAACAATTTTGCAAAGCAATTCTTCGGCGATATTTTATTCAATACTGATGAAGGAACCAATGTCGGGCTGAGCTATTTAAAAGAAAGAGGTTTCAGAGAAGACATTATAAGAAAATTTGACTTGGGCTATAACCCGGAGGCGAGGGACAAATTTGCCAAAGCAGCAATTGCTGCGCAATTTAACCAGGATCTTTTGCAAAAAAGCGGGCTCGTGGTGGCGAGAGAAAATGGATTGCAGGATAACTACCGGGGACGGGTTATTTTTCCTGTTCACAACCATACCGGGAAAATTTCAGGGTTCGGTGCGAGGCTTATCAGGAATAATGATAAGGCTCCGAAATATATTAATACTCCGGAAAATGAGATTTATATAAAAAGTAAAATTTTATATGGCGCTCATTTTGCGCGCCAGGCTATAGATAAAGCAGATGAATGCCTGCTGGTTGAAGGATATACCGATGTGCTCGCGCTTCACCAGGCAGGTATTGAAAATGTTGTGGCCAGTGGCGGCACTTCTTTAACGGCAGACCAATTGAGGCTTATTAAAAAATATACGCGAAACCTTACCATTCTTTATGATGGCGATCCTGCCGGAATAAAAGCTGCGTTGCGTGGCCTTGACCTTGCGCTGGAAGAAGGGCTCAATGTAAAGCTTGCCTTGCTGCCCAACCAGGAAGACCCTGACAGTTACATCAAAAAAAACGGGGTAGCAGCATTTACTTCGTTCATAAAGGATAATAAAAAAGACTTTATTCTCTTCCAGCTGGAATACTCTTTAAAGGATGCAGGAGATGATACCAATAAACGCTCGCAGGTGGTAAACCGGATAGCAGAATCAATCTCCAAAATCAACAAGGCTGAAGATTTTACAAAACAACAGGATTACATCCATAAAACTGCAGAGCTGCTAAAAATTGATGAGAGCGGTTTGCATACTTTGGTGAATAAATATATAAGAGAAAAACTTACAAAAGATGAAAAGCGTTTTGTTTCTGATGAAAAATTTTTTCAACAACAAGGAAATACAACTACAGAATTTCCAGAGAATGACCAGGACGCCCTCGAACTATTAAACAGGGATGAATCAAATGAAAGGGCAGTTGTAAGATGCCTCATTGAATTTGGGCTTATGGAATGGGAGGAGGGCAAAACTGTTGCTGATTATCTTTTATACGAATGCATTGATGAGGAAGTGATCACGAGCCCTGCCCTTTCAAAAATTATCAATACCTACAGGATTTTGTACGAAGAAAAACTTGAACCAACGGCAAAAAATTTTTTATACGGCGAAGACCTTGAAATGAGCAGGATGGTTGTTTCCATTATTGAGTTTCCCTACGAGGTAAGCCCCGGATGGCAAAAGAATTATGAAATGCCGGTACCTACCAGGGAAGATAATTATAAAGAAGAAATCATTTCAACCTTAAGTTACCTGGAGTTGAAAAAGATAAAAAAACTTATTGGATTAAATCAAAAGGAACTCGAAGAAACAACCTCTCCTGAGAGACAGATCTTCTTAATACAAACCCATGTACGATTGAAAGACCTGGAAACTAAAATAACAAAAGGTATTGGAGCAGTTATCTTAAAATAAAAAGGATGATCCCTCTCTTACCAAAGATCATCCGTAATTAATAAATGTTGTAACCTAATAACTTTCAGCTTCAACCAACTTTCTTCTTGAAGAGCTTTTATATTTTTGAATATTTGATGATGATGGTGCGATAAACTCACAGGCTTCGTGTTTAGCAAAGCGTTGTGCACTCCATACATAATCAAGTACTACAATATCGCCAGGTTCAAAACCCTGATTAACCAGGCAGCTCCATGAACAATCGCGGTTTAAATCACTTGTAATTTTTGAAGTTGCCTTTGGATAAGCTATCCATAATTTTCCTGCAGGATGTAAAGCAGGACAAACTTCTGAAAGAATTTTGTGTAATTGGTTTAAATTTAAAGCAAATACCAGGGCAAAATCAATTTTACGGCTTTTTAAAAGCGGAGTTACATTTTTCGAAAATGAAAGCTTGGAAAACTGTTTTTCGATTGTAGAAGGAAGACCCTGAATCAACAAATTTTTTTCATCCTCCAATTGCAATTTTTCAAACAATGTTTGAGACATAAGTGAAGCAATATTTTAAGGTTAAAAAATGTGTCTAAAAAACCCGCACTCCTGTAAAATCATCGGGTAGGAAAGTGTAAAAAACCGGAGTGCAGAAAAGACAGCTGCAAAATTACATTAAATATTGCTTAAAAACTAAAAAACTTGCTTGTTAAACACAGAAGTTGAAATATTTGTTTAAACTTTATTTTGAATTCACTGGCTTATAATATTTCAATGCCTCACTCATGTAGCCTTTCAATTTCTCGATCCTTTTAGAATCTATTGGATGGTCGCTGAGGAATTCAGGTGTTTTTGGCCCGGAATTTAAATTAGCCATTCTTGTCCAGAAAGGAATCGCTTCCTGCGGGTTATAACCTGCCATGGCTGCAAAAATAAGCCCGTAATGGTCCGCTTCATATTCCTGGTTTCTCGAATTGGGGTACAAAACACCTATTGTTGCACTGGGAGCATATATGTTATTAAAAATATTATTTGCCTTGGCATTACCGGAAGTGAATACGTCCCCGGTGAGGCCGATTCCTTCTGCAAGAAGCGCCTGGCTCGTCCTTTCCTGGCCATGATGCACCACTGCATGCGTAATTTCATGTCCCATAACAATAGCCAGCGCTGCTTCATTTTGCGCAACAGGCAAAAGTCCCGTGTATACAACAACCTTTCCCCCGGGCATACACCATGCATTGACTTCTTTGTTATCTACCAGGTTAAATTCCCAATTGTACCCTGAAACCTCACTGGATAGCCCCTTATCGTTGTAATATTTGGTAATAGCAGCCGCAATCCTGCTTCCGGCACGTTTAACCATTTCAGCATCTTTATTGCCGGTGCCACTCACTACACGATTTTGGGAAAGGAATGATGCATATTGGGTAACTGCCTGCTGTTGTAAAGTGGATTCGGAAATAAGTGACAATTGACTACGCCCTGTTATTGCATTGGTAGTACATGCTGAGATAAAAAGAGAAGAAGCTGCAAAAAGCAGCAGTAAATTTTTTGTCATAAAGAATTTTCTTTAGAGTAAACAATTGATGTACCAACTTTACATAACAGATTCCCGAACGATGATTAAAGTTGTACCAAACAGATCACAAAAAAAATTAATAACAGGTTAAAAAGCTTATGCTTCTTTCCTGCGTGATTTTTTTCTATCGCGGTATTTTAAGATTGGAACACGGCTTTCATTTCCTTTAATAAGCCGGCTTATATTTTTTTGATGAGTTAATACAACAAGTGCCGAAACTGCAACAGCAAATACTCTGTAAAAAACTTCCTTTTCATTATAAATCCATAATACGCAGATGGGTAATGCAACACTTGCAAGAATAGAACTAAGTGAAACATATCTCGTTAAAAACAATACCAGTAAAAAAACGCCAACACAACTCACTGCTACTATAGGTTGAATGGCCAGCAGCATTCCAAATAAAGTTGCTACGCCCTTTCCGCCCCTGAATTGTGCCCATACAGGATATATATGACCGGCAACAGCAGCCATTCCAAGCCCGATCATTAAATTGGTACGGTCGAGTTCATTGGTAAGATAATAAGGCAAAAGATTATAAAGAGCAACGGCCAGAATGCCTTTAAGCATATCTCCTACCATTACGATGGTTCCATATTTGGGGCCCAATACTCTAAAGGTATTTGTGGCTCCCATATTGCCACTTCCATACTCACGGATGTCGATATCAAAAACAGATTTGCTGATAATTAATGCGGTGGGTATTGAACCAATAAGGTACGCTGTAATAATTAAAAGAAGTTCTTTCATAATTTATTGCAAGAGGCAAAGGAGACAAATATACCATTTAATTCATGTCCCCAAACATCTAATTTTTTATATATTTTAACACTTTTCCAATACCATAGATACCCACCCGTTTTTCTCATCCCTTTCTTTTTGAAGGAACTGGTTTTTAACAAAAGCAGTGGCAACAGCCACTTCATCTTTTAACAAAAAGCCGCTTATTATGAGTATCGAATTTGGTTGTAAAAGCATCGATAACATTTTTGCATTTTGTGTAAGTACAGTATAATTTATGTTGGCTAATATAACGTTAACGACAGAAAGCCCCTCAATATTATTTCTTTTCTCAAGATTAATACGTTTGCAGTTGTTTGCCGCAATATTTTCCAACGTGTTATTTATACTCCAGTCATCATTGTCTATTGCAGTAATCTTGGCAGCACCAAGTTTTTCAGCAAGAATTGCGAGAATACCGGTACCTGTTCCAAAATCAAGAACCGTTTTATTTTTGAAATTAATTTTTCTCATTTGTTCCACCATCAAAAAAGTAGTAGCATGATGGCCGGTGCCAAAGCTCATTTTTGGAGTAATGATTATTTCATGCTCCACATTTTCCAGGGGTGCGTGAAAAGATGCTCTTATTCCTGCAAAATTATTGATAATTACAGGCTGTAAGCGGCTCTCCCATTCTTCATTCCAATTCCTGTCTTCAATAACCGAACATTTATATTCTATACCTTCAGGTAAAATAGCTTGTAATGCTCCGTCGTTAATATCTGCTGCTTTTATGTAAGCAATCAATCCATTCTCACTCTGTTCAAAAGCATAGAATTCATTTTCAGATAATTCTGCAATAAAAATTTCTGCCTCAGTTGCAGATGCCGTGTCTATTTCTATTTTGATATAGCTTTTCATAGAAAAAGCCTGCAGTATTCTACAAGCTTTACAATAAATTTAATAGATGTATTTAGTTATTGTCCGATCGTTGCTGCGGTGATGGATTAGTAGGTTGAGGCTTGGGTATTAAAGCTTTTCGGCTAAGCTTGAATTTTCCCGTTTTAGGATCAACACCCACCAGTTTCACTTTCACTTTATCTCCTTCATTCAACACACCGTCCATACTTTCGAGGCGTTTCCACATAATTTCAGAAATATGAAGAAGTCCCTGTTTGCCGGGCAGAAATTCAACAAAAGCTCCAAACTCCTTTATGCCTTTTACAGTTCCTTCATAAACATCTCCGACTTCCGGAACCGATACGATACTTTTTACCCAGGCAACAGCCTGGTCAAGGCTTTCTTTATTGGCAGAAAAAATACTTACCTCACCGGTTTTACCTACTTCAGTAATGTTTATAGTTGCCCCGGTTGTTTTTTGAATTTCCTGGATGATCTTTCCACCGGGCCCGATAACAGCTCCTATGAATTCTGAATCAATTATCAGTTTTTCCATTCTCGGTGCATGCGGCTTCACATCGCTTCTATGTTCAGGCAGACATTTGTACATCGCATCCAAAATGAATAACCTTCCTCTCTTTGCCTGGTCAAGCGCCTTCCTCATGATATCCATACTTAACCCATCAACTTTTATATCCATTTGCACGCCACAAATTCCATCTCTCGTGCCAGTAACTTTAAAATCCATATCTCCCAAATGATCTTCATCACCCAATATATCTGTAAGAACTGCAAATTTTCCTTCTTTCGAGATCAGGCCCATTGCAACCCCGCTTACATGCTTTTTAAAAGGAACCCCGGCATCCATAAGAGCAAGAGAACCGGCACATACAGTAGCCATGGAAGAAGATCCGTTGCTTTCCAGAATATCGCTTACCACCCTTACTGTATACGGATATTCACTTCCGGGAAGAATTTGTTTCAAAGAGCGCATGGCAAGATTACCATGTCCTACTTCTCTGCGGCCAACACCTCTCATCATCTTAACTTCACCGGTTGAGAATGGTGGAAAATTATAATGTAAAATGAATTTGGAATAATCGCTGCTGGCAGCGCTTTCAACAAGCAGCTCATCCAGGGGAGTACCCAGCGTAACGGTAGTCAATGATTGTGTTTCACCTCGTGTAAACAAGGCAGACCCGTGAGGAGAGGGAAGGTAATCACTTTCCATTGTAAGCGGCCTTACATCTTCAAGCCCTCTTCCATCAAGACGTTTATGGTCGTTTAGAATAATATCACGAATCACATTATATTGAAGTTCCCCAAAATAAAATTTTATTAATCCTTTATCTTCATCAGGCAGATCCGCGCCCAGAAATTCTGCAATCTCTTTGCTAAGATTATCAAAGGCATCCTGTCTTTCATTTTTTGCTGAAGCAGCCGATGCAATTGCATGTACTTTATCTTTTGCAAAAGCAATTATTTTCTCATTTAAATCTTCATTACGGTAAGGCTTCGTGTATTCACGCTTTTCTTTTGCACCCACTTTTTCTCTTAGCTCCTGCTGTGCCTTTACCTGGATTTTTATCGCAGTATGGGCCACTTCTATTGCTTTCACCAGATCTTCTTCCTGGCACTCCTTCCCCTGGCCTTCCACCATCATAATATTACGGTCGGTTGCGGCAATAATAAAATCCATTTCAGCTTCTGCAAGCTGTGTGCGGCTTGGATTAACCACCATTTCTCCATTTACCTTTCCAATGCGTACTTCGGAAATGATCTCCTGGATAGGAATATCAGAAACTGCCAGGGCCGCGGAGGCTGCCAGACAAGCCATGGCATCCGGCATAACTTCAGGATCGCTCGAAATAAGAGATACCAGTACCTGTACCTCACATAAATAGTCTTCGGGAAATAGCGGCCTTAAAGCCCGGTCGATAAGCCTCGAGGTTAATATTTCATAATCATTCAACCGTGCTTCCCGTTTGAAAAAAGATCCGGGAATACGGCCTGCCGATGCAAATTTTTCCTGGTAATCTACTGTTAAAGGAAAAAAAGATTGTCCTTCTTTTGGTTCTTTATTTGCGACCACGGTGGCCAGTATAACGCAGTCGCCTAAACGCACTGTTACCGCGCCGTCGGCCTGGCGGGCAAGTTTACCGGTTTCAATGGTAACCATCCGGCCTTCACCAATATCAAATGTTACAGAAATGGGATTTGGAGTCATAATTATTTGTTCATAATTAGTAGTAAAAAAAATATTCCCAACCGTGAAAATCAGTTGGGAATAGCTAACAATATCATTTAAATGCGATTATTTACGAAGTCCTAACTTTTCGATTAATGAGCGATAACCTGTAAGGTTACGTCTGCTGAGATAAGTTAAAAGGCTTTTTCTCTTTCCAACCATTTGCATTAATCCACGCTGGGTGCTGAAATCTTTTTTGTTTGTTTTAAGATGCGAGGAGATATGATTGATGTTTTCCGTAAGCAAGGCAACCTGTGCTTCAATAGAGCCTGTATTTGAGGCACTCCCACCAAATTCAGCGAATGTTTGAGACTTCTTTTCAGATGTTAAATAAGACATTTTTATTAAATAGATTTATAATTGGGTGCAAAGGTAATAATTAAATTTTAATTATGAGCAGCTCATAAAGGCCTTCTGCAAAGAAAAACAGGCACCGGATATTATAAATCGTTTGTATAAATTAGTGGAGGCTTTTGATATTCAGTGCGTATAATGCAATGAATACCAATCCAAAAAAGCTTGAAAAGGACGATATACCTACTGCAAGGAGATTGTTTCCATAGAGATAAAATGGAACGACAAGTCCCACAATAATACCCGCTATATAAAGATACCATCCATTGCGACGCATCTGCCACATCAATAAAGCTCCCAAAAGGGTACATATGCCTGAAATAATTTCACCTATTGCACTTTTTTCAATATTGTCTTTAGTCAATATTTTTGAAAGTGACAGCATCATTTTTGGCCCAAACATGGTTTGGTTTTTGCGCCAGCCCCTCCTGGCAGAATCCTTTTGCAAGGATGAATTCGGATTATTTATACTATCTGATGAAAACATTATGGCTGTTCGGGAGGCGGTAGAATAACTATATGCATTTTTAACTATTGTCAACCCGCTCCCAACAAATGTAAGTATGCAAAGTACAGTGAGGAGAGTAGGCCGGAGGCGTGGCTCCTGCTCAAACTCATTTAAATTTGATTCCATATGTAAATGATCACAACAATAATACACTTTTAACGAAAATGAATAAAAAATTTATTTGCCGGAAAATACTCTTATCATTTTAGAAATGTCGTGTATTGCTGAAGTAATCGAAATATGGCATCTTTACTTTTAAAATGTAAAATTTCCAACTGTCGCTGTGCTTATGCTAAATTGAGGTATATCCCGCAAAGGACACGAGGATATTTTCTTTGTGCACTTAGTGCCCTTGTGGGAGATAGTAAGTTTCGATTAGCTGAAATCAATCTTTAAAAATTATGTTGCTGATATATTTACCGGCGGTTTCATCAAGATGTGAATATATTTTTGAATTGATATTTAAAAATGAACTGAATTTAAAATACCGGATAACCAGCGATGTACAGATTTTTGAATCTTATCTGCAGGAAAAAATCAATTATTCTTTCTCACGCCTGGGTGATGAATTTTTCATATGGGCGTCTCCGCTTTTGTTTGAAGATTCCATCAAAAAGATCGATGTTATTATTGAGGAAAAACATCAAACCAAAGTTTTATTTCCCAATGACACATCCTGTAACATGGGTTTCGATATTTTTTCGGCAATATTTTTTATGGTGAGCAGGTACGAGGAATATTTGCCATTTGCTCCTGATACACATGGCAGATTTAAACCAACCGATAGTGTGGCTTATAAAAATAATTTTCTCCGGGTTCCTGTCGTGGATACCTGGATCAACCGGTTCAAAACTGTTCTGCGAAAAAAGTTTCCATCTATACAAATAATGCCTTCAACTTTTAAAGCGCTCGTAACATACGATATTGATGTGGCTTATAAATTTAAAGGCAGGACTTTAAAGAGAAATACAGGTGCAACAATTAAAGACCTGCTGAAACTTGATCTAAAAAATATTTATAGCCGTTTTCAGACGCTCAATAATAAACAGAAAGACCCCTGGGATGTTTATGATTATGTACGCGAAACAATCGTGCAAAACAAACTGGAGTCAATTTTCTTTTTTCTATTAGGTGATGCCTCAGTACACGACAGGAATCTGAATTATAAAAATCCCCTGGTAAAAAAGCTGATCGATACAATAAAGTCATTCAGTGAAATTGGGATTCATCCTTCCTATAAAACATCTGCATTTCCCGAAAAACTTTTATCGGAGAAAAAAAGGCTTGAACAATTATCCGGCAAAAGAATTTATAAAAGCAGGCAGCATTACTTAAAATTTATTTTGCCCGCAACCTATAACTCTTTAATTGAAGCGGGGATTACTGAAGATTATTCCATGGGCTTTTCTGCATTGCCGGGTTTCAGAGCGGGCACCTGCAAGCCTTTTTATTTTTACGATCTAAAAAATGAAAAAATAACGGGGCTGAAAATATTCCCCATAACTTTTATGGAAGGTTCTTTTATAGATTACAAAAAATCGCTCCCTTCGCAGGCTTTGCAGGATATTTTTAATTTGATAGAAGCGGTAAAAAATGTGCAAGGCACATTCATCAGTATATGGCACAACAATACATTAAGTGACACCAGGGAATATAGAGATTGGAAAAATGTTCATGATCAGATGATTCATTTTATTACCCGAATTTTATGCACGAATTACACGAACGGATTACACGAATTACACGAATGAATATGGCACCGACAGCTACAAGGTTACATGGATAGATACAGAGTTTTCTCTTAATTCGCGTAAAAAAATCGGGTCACCAATTGTACTAATTAAAGGGATCGAAGGAACGAATACAGGTTTTTCCCTTGTTCGGGTTAATTCGTCTAATTCGTGTAATTTGTGAATAAACTTTCACGACAAGTGATTCATAAAATTAATTAATATTTTTTCTTCGTTTTGCCAGTTTAACTCTTCCGATGCCAGCGCCGTATTATGTTTCCATAAGTTATGGGCCTCTTCATTTTTAGAGATTTCCATAATTTTTTCGGCGATCTCATTGGGCTCAAAGCTTTCTATGAAATCTCCAACCTGGTATTTTTCAATTATCAATTTTATTTCCACGGCCTTTGACGACAATACAGGGATCCCGGCATGGATATAGTCAAAAAATTTATTCGGAAGGGCAAACATGTGCTGATCGGTAAAAAAAATTTTTTCAAAAATGAGCCCGAGAAAGCATTGACGGGTATACTTCATCATCTCTTTATATGGCAGCCTATCAATGAAAGTAATTTTAGGTGAAAGATTTAAATCAGTAACCATTTTTTTAAGTTTGTCTAAAATTGTCCCGCCACCAATAAAATATAAATTAAAAGTATCGGGCAAAAACTGCATGGCCAGTACCGCTTCTTCCGCACCACGGTTTTCATTGAGCCCCATACCCTGCATTATTAATATTTTCTTCGCGGGTGGCAAAACCAGGTCATCGTCATCTTTATTTTTCACAAATTTGTATGGAACATTTCTGAGCACTGTTATGGGAATTTTATACTTTTTTTCATAAGCCTGTTTTATGGAATTGTTTACCGTAATCACATTTTTCAAATGCGGAAACAAACGCCCCTCAAGAAGCTCCCATACTTTCCTGGAACTTTTCTTATACACACTGAATGTAAAATATTCATGGCTGTCGTATACAAGTTGCACCCCTTTTAAACGGGATATCATAAAATTGGGAAGTAAAGTATCAAGGTCGTTGGCCCAGAGAATACCTGCTTTTTTAAAAAGCAGGTAGAAAAATAATTGAATATTAAAAAAAAGATACATGAAAGGCCCACGCCCGAAGAGGTTGGAAAAACGGACTACCTTATAAGGAAACTTATTTAAAAGAAAAGTGTTCCTGCTTTTTCGGCCTATCAGCAACACCTGGTACCCCATTTCATGAAGTGTATTACACTCTTTTTGAACACGCTGGTCGGTAACTACATCGCTTATAACCGAAACAATAATTTTTTTATCCAAAGAAACAGGAATTTTTAATTTACAAATGTTAAACAATTATAAGCAGTTTTGTGTATTAATTTC
>JBDTZL010000204.1:0-3682 GCA_040005125.1 Ginsengibacter sp. | reverse complement strand
AAAAGAAGAAACAGATTATTTAAATATTTACGGATTTGTTGGCAAACCGGAAACGACAAAAAAGACCAGGGGCGACCAGTATTTTTTTGTGAACAACCGCTTTATAAAAAGCGCCTACCTCAACCATGCTGTTATGAATGCATTCAGTGATATGATCGCAAAAGACAGTTTTCCAATGTACACGTTGTTTATTGACCTCGATCCCTCCAGGCTTGACATCAATGTGCACCCTACCAAGCAGGAAATAAAATTTGAAGATGAAAAAATAATTTATGCATTTGTCCAATCTGCCGTAAAGCATGCCCTTGCCCAATACAGCGTAACACCTACTTTGGATTTTGGCCTGGACACTTCCATACAACATAGTGAAGCCGTAAGCCAGCCTTTTACCCCCGAAAAACAATATACAGCCACAGGGTCTTCCTTGTTTAAAACATTTACTCAAAAAAACCAGGCGCATTTCATCAACAGTAAAAGCGACCTGGAACATTGGGATACATCTTTTCCCGAACAGGAAAAATCATTCACGGCTAATCAAATAGGAAATATTCCCAATACTGACAATCAAAAACAAGGAGGCAATTTTTCATCTTATTTAAAGGATATTCATCAAATCAAAATAAATAAAAAGCCATCTTCAGAAGAATTTCTACAGGCACATAAAACTTTTATTCTTGCTCAAAATGAAAATGGGTTTATTGTAATTCATCAGCAAAATGCGCATGAGCGCATACTGTATGAACGATTTGCCACTGCCATGAAAGGCAAGCCTATCGCTATACAAAGGAGCCTCTTCCCGGTAACGCTCGAACTTACTCCCGCAGATTCGGTTTTAATAAACGAACTGCTGCCCGACCTCCATTTGCTGGGCTACCAGGTAGAGCCTTTTGGTAATAACACCTTTGTAGTACAGGGCTCTCCCGCTGACGTATCTGATGGAAATGAAAAAGTCGCTTTGGAGAAAATGCTGGAACAGTATAAGCATTTCAGCATGGATGTTACTTTTAGTAAAAGAGAAAAATTACTGCGTTCTATGGCCTGGCAGCAATCGGTAAAAGCAGGGACTATCTTATCTGAAAAAGAAATCAAATCACTGGTAGAAGATCTTTTTGCGTGTGAAATATCCAATACTACACCTAATGGCAAACCTGTTTTTCTTGAATTTAAAAAGGAGGAGATGGATAAAATGTTTGGAAGATGAGGAAACCTCACCCATCCCTCTCCGAAGGAGAGGAACTAACTTATTAGTTGCTCGTTACGGCGGTGTACCAAATGTTTTTATCGTTACTTTCTCCCTTTTCAAATACCAGCCTCACCCCAACCTCTCTCCTTCAGAGAGGGAACTAACTTATCAGGTACCTGTTATCCGGATTTAAAAGTGTTGATAGTTACCTCCTCCCTATAGTCAAATATTTTTTTCAATTGGGATTTTACGAATAAAGAATTGGCAATGTCTCCCAAAAACCAGACAGGAACTTTATAATGAACAATGTCGGTCATTTCCACACCACCGTTTACTTCTTTAAAATGATGCTGGTGATGCCAGAATGAATAAGGCCCGAAACGCTGCTCGTCTATGAAATATTCCATCGGTTTAACCTGTGTGATCTCTGTCATCCAATACAAAGGAATGCCCAGCAAAGGTTTCACCGTATATTCAATCAACTGCCCCGCGTACATCGTATTACCATATTGGGTTGAGAGAACCCGGAAACCAAAATGTGGTGGTGTAATTGTCTTTAAATTTTCCGGCGAAGAAAAAAAATGCCACGCATCTTCAATCTTTACGGGAAGCACCTGGATTTTTTTTAGCCTGTAGACTTTGCTCATTAATTTATTTAAGGTTATAACAATATAGCCCAGGTTTGGTTGCACAAAATACCGGTATATATTGTTAATAACTTACTTCCTTATGCCCGTCAACCGTTAAGAAAGGCCTCTTTATTCTTAACTTTGCAAACTATGCAAACGTATCGCGAAATATTAAAAAAGAAGTTTAATGAAGAGTATAATAGACTCAATCCTGAGCAGCAAAAGGCCGTGGATACTATCGAAGGGCCGGTAATGGTAATCGCAGGCCCGGGAACAGGTAAGACTCAAATTCTTGCTGCACGAATTGGAAAAATTTTACTGGAAACCGATGTGTCACCGAGGAATATCCTGTGCCTCACCTATACAGAGGCTGGCTCGCTTGCCATGAGAAGAAGATTGCTCCAATTTATAGGGCCGGATGCTTATAAAGTAAACATTTACACCTTTCATGCCTTTTGTAACGACATCATCCAGGAAAACTTATCACTGTTTGAAAAAGCCTCTCTCAATCCTGTTTCAGATTTAGAAAGAATCCAGTTGTACAAATCGCTTATAGATAATTTACCAAAAAATAATATTCTGAAAAGATACCGTGGTGATGTGTATTACGAGATCAGCAACCTCCAACATTTATTTTCTACTATTAAGCGGGAAGGATGGACACCGGAATATATTACCGAACGCATAGATGTTTACCTTAAACGAATAAAGGACGATGAAAATTTCAAATATAAAAATTCACGTAAAGGCGCCTACAACAAAGGAGATTACAAGCCTGCGTTTGAAGAAGAAATAAGCCGGATGGAAAAGTTGTGTGCTGCGGTAAATGAGTTCAGCAATTTCCAGTCACTAATGAAACAGAACAACCTGTATGATTTTGATGATATGATCAACTGGGTCATCACTGTTTTTAAGGAATATAAAAATGTACTTGCCAATTACCAGGAAAAATTTCAATACATACTCGTCGATGAATACCAGGATACCAGTGGTACTCAGAACCAGATCGTACAACTGCTCATTAGCTTTTGGGAGTCGCCCAATATATTTGTAGTAGGCGATGATGACCAGAGTATTTTCCGCTTCCAGGGAGCTAATATTGAGAACATGGAAAACTTCGCCAACAGCTATGAAGCGCTGTTGAAAATTGTACTTACCAATAATTACCGTTCCACGCAACCGATTCTCGATATTTCAAGATCGCTGATCGATAGAAATACGGAGCGGCTCATTAATAAGTTTGAAGGCCTTACCAAAAATCTTGTTGCTGCTCACGAACGGGTAAAGCATTTAAAACATCAGCCGGTAATCGTGGAATACAATACTGTGAAAGATGAAATGGCCGATATTACCAACAAGGTTGAAAAGCTTATTGAGAGCGGTATTGAGCCCGGGAGGATTGCGGTAATTTATAAAGAAAACGTATATGGCGAGCAGCTCATAAAATATTTCAGGCTGAAAAATATTCCCGTTTTTTCTAAAAGAAATATCAATATTATCCAGGATCCATTTGCAAAAAAAATATTACAAATATTGCGCTATCTCGCTGCTGAGTATGATATACCTTATGGTGGCGATGAATTGCTTTTTGAGATCATGCATTTTGATTTTTATAAAATTCCACCAATAGAAATTGCAAAGCTTAGTGTTGAAGTAAATAATAAGAAATACAGCGGCCTGTCTACTTCGATAAGAAAATTATTGTACGATAAAGCCAATGCCGTCTCAAAAGACCTGTTCGACATTGGTATACATCCCGGGTTGAAAAGTTTCAGCAAAATAATCGAGCAGTTAATTGCAGATGTATCAAACTGTACCCTGCAACAGCTTTTTGAAAATATCATTCGCAATGCCGGTGTGCTGGGATATA
>JBDTZL010000098.1:0-12430 GCA_040005125.1 Ginsengibacter sp. | reverse complement strand
TATTCTTTGTTGGTTTTTTGACCTCTGCATTTGCGCAACAGGATCGCCATCGGCAATATGGTAATCAAACCAGCGATAACAGGTGGCAATCACCTAATCATTCCCGAGATAATAATTACGCGCATTCCAAAACTTATAATGATCATAACGGGTACAATAAAAATGATCAATGGGATAAACGCAATAACGAAAATGACTATGGTTACAATAAAGACCGGGATTACACGGACCGGAAAGATGTAAGGAGAGATCAATATTCCAGCCCAGAATGTGTTCCTCAAAAAAGAATCGAAGATGTTTCCTATAGAACCAGGCCCAGGGTTCTATTGATTAAGATTTTATTTAACATCGGAGGAATATTTCAATAAAACTTCGCCTCGTTTAAACCCCGCATTGCGGGGTTTATTTTTAGCAGAACTAACCGGTGCCGTGTAAACAATGTTTTAGCGGAATATTTATTACGCGAATTAATGCGAACCTGCCTGACGGCAGACAGGTTACACGAATTAATAAAAACTGCAAAGTAATTCGTGCAATTCGTGTATAAAAATTCGTGTCATTTTCATTATACGAAATGTAATGGACGTGAAACGATATATATAATTTTTTTACTGGCCTATGCCTCCTGAACTATTCAATCTTTTATTTTCATCCTCTGTTGATGCTTTTCTTTGCCTGGCAGCTTTTACCAGGTTGTTTCCAAAACGGTATGAAAAGTTTATCTTCAATTGCTGACTTTCAAAATGGCCACTCGCATCAAGGTGGCTTCCTCCATAATCGCTGACACCTCTCCAATGTAAAGTATTTAAAACATCTGTAAAGCTTACTTTAATGGTGCCTGCTCCCTTTAATAGTTTCTGTTGTACACCGACATCCATAAATCCAATGGCGCTGCTTTTAAAAGTTCCTCCCCACACACTGGGAGAATTATAATATCCCGAAAGTTCAAATGATGGGCCTTTCTTAATGCTAAATGTTTGCTGGGTATAAATTGAAAAAGCATCGACATTTAAATGAATTTTTTTGCCCGCGCCAAAATCAGCTATGTACGCAGAATGATATCCATTAAAGGTTGCAAAAGAGCTCCACCATTTGGTTATGGTTACAGGTGCACTAAAATTAAGGCTGAATATATTCTGCTGTGCAAGATTCTTTTGAGTAACGAAACTTTTGTTTTGTACGGTATCAATTATTTGCGCAAAATAATCTTTAATGTGGCTGTAGCTGATTGAAGTTACATATTTATAGAGAAATGTATGTGATAGCTGGAAACTGTTGGTATACTGGGGCTTTAAAAATGCATTGCCCTTACGATAGGTTAACTCATCCAGTTTATTTTCAAAGGGATTAAGATCCTGGTAGCTGGGTCGGTCAATACGCCTGCTATAACTTAAATTAAAAGTATTTTTCCCATTGAGCATATAAGTAATAGCGCCACTCGGAAAAAAATCTGTGTAGTTGCGTTTAACAGTATCGTCGGCCTGGGGTATATAGCTGATTAAATCACCTTCACTTTTTGTGTTTTCCATGCGCACTCCCGCCTGCACGGTTGTTTTTTTACTCAGTGGCCGGTTATAATTTATATATAATGCTTTTACATTTTCATCATAGTTAAACCTGTTGCTGAGGTTTATATCCTTAACATTGGTGGTGCCGTACACATTATAAAAATCAAAAGTATTTTTTGTTTTCACATCTGTAATTTTCCCGCCAAACCCAAGTTTTCCTTTGTAAAATGGCCGTTCATAATCCACCTTAGCCGTATAGATATTAATGTCCGTTGGCGTATTGTTGCTGTATACCCTTTCATCCAATAAAATATTAGTAAGCGGGTCCCTGTAATCATTAGGCTGGAAACTGGTTCCCCTGCGCCTGAAGGTTACAAGATCTGCATCTACATCCAGCGTCTTTCCCGAAGTATCGGCATAGTGGTAATTGAGATTGTAATCAATGTTGGTTCTGGTACCTGGCAAATCATTGCCTGCGTATAAAATTCTATCCGGAATATCTGTATTGATCGGGCTTATCACGGTATTGCTGTTGGTGGTACTGCCGGTGCTATTGAAATTTGCTGTTACCATTACCCCGATAACATTTTTAGTATTGATATAATAATCCAGACCTGCTTTTACATTGTTTGTTTTATTATCATTATGATTAATGCTATGCTGGTCATAGGCGGTGTCATTCTGTATACGATACAGGTTGAAAATATTTTGTGACTTCCCGTAGTAGTTGCTGTAGTTACTAAAGATGTTTATCTTTTTATTCCGGTAATTTAAGCTCAATGAATTATTGTATTTTGGTGTATGGCCAAATGCCACACCGGTTGATATGTTTCCATTAGCGCCATAATTTTTATTCTTTTTTAGCCTGATGTTTATGATCCCTGCATTTCCGGATGCATCATATTTCGCAGAAGGATTGGTGATCATTTCGATTGATTCTATATCCGCCGAATTAATAGAGCGTAAATAAGCTGCGAGATCTGCCCCACCCATCTGTGTTGGTTTTCCGTCAATATAAATTTTAACGCCGTTTTTTCCCTGCATGGAAATATTGTCATCTTTATCAACAGAGACACCGGGCGATTTTTGCAAAAGCTCAAATGCATTGCTCCCTGTCGCATTGATGCTGTTCTCCACATTAAAAATTGTTTTATCAGCTTTTACTTCTATCATTGGCTTTTTTGCCTGTACAGTAATCGCTGCAAGTGATTTAATCCCCTGTGCTAAAATAAGCGGTGGAGAAGTAAATTCCTGGCCTTCAACGATATCGAATTTTGAAGAAGAATTTTTTGCATGCCCTACTGATGTTGCCGAAAGAAAATAACTCCCGGGTTTAACCGAAAGCATTTGAAAAACCCCCGTGTTATTGGTTACAGCCGTTTTGGCAAGCGAAGAATCTTTTGCTTTTAAAAGGCTTACTGTGGCCGAAGACAAAGGTTTATTATTGTCTTCTGTAATTTTTCCTTTTATTTGAGCTGAGTTTTGTGCAACAGAAAAAAGGGCCGGCAAAATGAATATAATTAGAGCAGCAAATTGTTTCATAACAGTGTTAAGATGGTTCGAAAAATAAAATGAGAGGCAAAAATATTTGTATTATTTTCCCGTAAGGATATGATATAGATGAACCGGATGTTTCGATATTTGAACGGCAAAAAAGTGGTGAATACGGTATCGGGCATCAGGTATTGCAATAAATATTCAAATATAAAGCAATGCCAATGAAGCCGGATTAAGAAATAATGTCCGGCAAAAGATTTTCTATATATGTAATTCTTACGCTTATTTTGTCCATGTAGTATAAAATGGGCTGATAATTATCATTTCCCTGTTGATTTCCTTTGCCTGGATAATAATGCAAAAAACAAACGATTAATCAATCAGTAAATTCCTGATATGCTATTAGAATTGTGGTTAACCCCAAAAGAATATTATTGAATAATATTGCTGTAAACAATAAACAGCTCATGAAAAGTGTTTTAAAAGCATAAAGCCACATTTTTTTAACAGCAACGTGTAAAAAGAAAAAGAAAACTGAATTATTTATTTCGTTCGGTAATATTGCCATATATCCTCATAGAAATAAAATAAGGGTAAACTTAACTAACCTATAAGAAAGGCGCACTTGCGGATGTTAAACCCGGTTTTGACATAATGGATCAAAGTGTGGCCGGGATGATAGCGGGGCATATTCATATAAATAGATTTTTGACCAAAGTTTTTATTTTTTCGCGCGTTTGATGATCCATGTAGGTCTGGGAGCGACTATTTTAAAAACCCGATCTTTCATAAAGAATGCTAAACTGATTGAAACATATTATATTTTTGTATTATATTTGCGAAATTGAGACAAAACGGAATCTAATTCCGGCGCTAACCTACCTGATATGAGAAAATTCCTTTTATTCGTTTCCCTGTTATCTATCGGTGTACTTCAGTTAAATGCACAGAGAGAATTGTTAAACCCGCTGGTTGACAGTAAAGAAGTTATCGCAAAAGGCGTAGCGCTGCACGATGCCGGTAAATACAAAGACGCCATTGCCGAATATTTAAAAGTACCACCCAGTGATACCAGTTATTCATCTGTTCTTCATGAATTAATATTAAGTTATTACAAGGATAGCAATTTTGTAGAAGCCGAAAGGTATGGGCACATTGCATTAAAACTTTACCCGGAAAAGAATGCAGACTGGTATGGCCTGCTTGCAGATGTATACGACGATACCAAACGAAGTGACCTTGCATTAAAAGCTTATGATTCGATACTTGTCCAAAACCCATACAGCTATCTTACATATTTTAATAAAGGCATAACGCTTTACAGGGAGTTAAGATATGATGAAGCAACCGCCAATTTCCAGCACTGTATTGTGCTCGATCCTTATTATGCATCGGCCCATTATTTCTTAGGGCAACTGGCTTTGGTGAAAGGTAATATGGTCCAGGCTATGATGAGTTTCGCCACGAATCTGATGGTGGCGCCTGCTAACCGTTACAACAAGAACACCATTAGTTTTTTAAATACGATTGCAGAGGTGAACACGACCGCTGCCGGGTACCTGCAAAAATATAAGCCGGGAAAGGACGACAATTTTGATGAGATACAGGATATTATTGTGAGCAAGGTTGCATTGGATAAAAAATATAAACTGAAAGCAGCACTTGAAGACCAGATCGTTCGCCAGCTACAGGTGGTTATGGAAAAGCTGGAATACAATCCCAATGATAAGGGTTTCTGGATGCAGTATTATGTGCCCTTATTCAAGAAATTATGGGATGACAACAATTTTGAGCCATTGGTTTTTTATATGTTCAGCGAGCTGGATATTAAAAAAATAAAGGAATACAATCAAAAAGAAAAAAAGAAGATTGGGGTATTCAGCGATGCAGCAAGCGGCTACCTGGATGATATTCGTGAAAGCCATGAACTGTTCTTTAATAAGAGAGAAAAGGCACAGCCGAGATATTATATCAAAGATTATCTGGTGAATGGCACAGGGGAATATGCGAAGAATGCAAAAAACGAAGATATTATAGTAGGGCCATGGGAATTTTATTTTGCAAACGGGCGCCTGAGATCAAATGGCAATTTCAATAATGAAAGCCTGCGCAATGGTGAGTGGCGTTTTTATTACGAAAGCGGGGATTTGAAAGAAACATCCACCTATACGAATGATAAGGCCAATGGCAAAAGCCGTGTTTTGCACGACAATGGCCTGCTTTATACTACAACAACCTATATCGATGATAAGATAGATGGCGAGGAAACCACCTGGTTTTATAATGGGAGGTTGTCGTCTGTTATTAACTATAAATCGGGGAAAAAGGAAGGTGTCGCAAAATACTATAACGTAGATGGCTATTTGAAAACCCTTACTAATTACATCAACGACAAGCAGGAAGGTGAAGAAACGCTTTACCATTCAAATGGCAAAATAGAATCTGTTGTAAAGTATGAAAATGATTTAGCTGCCGGTGAATACAAGGAATATTTTGACAACGGGAAATTAAGAAAAGGCGGCAATTTTACCGGGGGCAAAAAGACCGGTGTATGGAACAGTTATTTTATAGATGGCAAGCCGGAGCAACTGGAAAATTATGCCAACGGAGAGTTGGATGGCGAATCGGTTTCTTACTATACCAATGGTAAAACAGAGTCCAAACAATTATACAGGAAGGGTGAGATTGATGGCAAAAAAGAAGATTTTGATGACGACGGCGTTGTATTCAGCGAAACCATATTTGAAAGAGGCCGGCTGAGAGATATTAAATTTTTTGATAAAAAGGGAGCAATAATCAGCAATACCACCAGTAGAAAAGGTAATGCAGATATTTCATTTTACGGACCGGATGGCGCAAAGACCAGCCAGGGTTATTATTCCAAAGATGGATTGGCCGAAGGAAGGGTTATCCATTACTTTAAGAACGGCCAGGTATCTTCAGATGGCTTATGGAAGAATGGCTTACAGGAAGGAAAGAAAACATTCTATTACGCCAATAATAAAATAAGCCGGGAAGGAAACTTCAAAGCTGATAAAGCCGATGGCTATTCCGTAAATTATTATAACAATGGCCAGGTGGTGGACGAAGGCTGGTATGTGGATGATCAACGCCAGGGAACCTTTATTAACCGTGACCTGCTCGGCAATATCACCAGTAAACTCTACTACCTTAACGGCAAGATACATGGCATATCAGAATATTATACGCCAATGGGCAAGCTTGATCATAAGGAATATTACGATAATGGCTGGTTCAATAAAATAGAGCAATATGATAGTACTGGTAATGTAATGATAAGCTCCGAATTAAATAAAGGAGAAGGCAAAGTGCGTTTTAATCATTTTAACGGTAAGCCCTATTTTGAAAGTAATTATAAATACTACGAATTAAATGGTGTTTACACAGTAACTAATGGCGATGGAAGCAAAAGCAGTGTCAGCTATTATAAAAACGGCAGCCTGGATAGCGTATATACTGCATGGCACCCCAACGGAAAAATACAGGCTGAAGGAAATTATGTATCCGGAGACAAAACAGGCACCTGGAAGTATTACTATTACGATGGGCAGCTATCCGAAACCGGGCACTATGTAAATGGCAAACTGGATGGACCAGATGTTGAATATGATGAGTATGGGGCGAAAACCAGGGAGGATATGTACAAGAACGGAGAGCAGGATGGCGAAACTAGGCTTTATGGAGATAATGGCCAGCTCAGGGTGGTCTTTTATTTCAAAGACGATAATATAACAGGCTATAGCTATGAAGATAAAACCGGTAAACTTATGCCGGTGATACCCGTTGTCAAAACTGCGGGTGCGGTTGACAGTTATTATAAAAACGGAGCCAAAAGTGCGCACATGGTCTACAATGAAGGAGTTATAGAAGGGGAGAGAATACTCTATTCAACCAATGGCAAAGAACAGGTGGTTAGCAGCCATATAAATGGCCTTGAAAACGGCGTCAGGAAAATGTATTATCCCGGCGGGAAAATAATGAAAGAAGAGAATTATTATTATGGAGAACTTAATGGCACCTCTACATATTACAACGAAAACGGCTCACTCATTTATGAGCGGAATTATTATCTCGGTAATTTGCAGGGTGATTGTAAATACTATATTTCCGGCAAACTGGCTCAAACATATAATTATTATAACGGCATATTAGAATCGAAAAAATAAAACAGCATTGAATTGAGCCATAAAAATTTTACGAAATTTATTACCAACCCCCGATGAATCCAGTCCGGGACGGAATCTCGTACCCAAAAACAATAGAAATTAACACATGAAAGCTATCTGCTTACAATTTTTTTTCGTGCTTATGCTGACGCTGCCGGTCATTCTGCAAGCGCAATCGGTAGAACAAATGCAGCAAATTTTTCCAAATAAAATGGCGGTGTTTTCCAACATCAACAGGTCTGTCGAGATATCATATAAAAAAGGAGTTCCTTATGCGGAAGCTGACGAAGTATCGGAAATGATGATCCTGAATGATAATGCCAACGGGATTTATAATAAAGATAAAGTGTACAACAGCACCTTCAACGAACTTAAAAAAGTGGAGGCCTACACGTTGGTACCGGAAGGCAGTAGTACAAGGAAGATAAAAGTCGCTGATTTTAAAACACAGTCATCACCCGGCGAGGGCGTATTCTATGATGATGTAAAAGAAACTTCCTTCGATTATCCACGCATGACCAGGGGTAGTATTTCCCATGTTGAAACAGAACATTACAATAAAGACATTCGTTTTTTATCTACCTTTTATTTTAGCAATTACCTCCCGGTTCACAATGCAACCTATAGTATTACCTACCCTGAAGATGTAGATATCCGTTACATTATAAAGAATGATGACAAAAATGCCGTTACGGTAAAAGAAACCGTAAAAGGCAAAAGAAAAAAACTGGAGTTTACAGCAACCGACGTAAAGAACTACGACTATTTTGGCGATGGCACTTCGATACCTTACTACGCACTTCATGTAATCGTGTACGTTGCCAGTTACCATAGCGACGTCGGAACCGTGCCGGTTTTCAGCTCGCTGGATGAACTATATAAATGGAATTCAGGTTTTTTAAACAATATTAATTCTATGGTGGATGATAATTTAAAAAAGATTACTGATAGCATCTGTGTTGATAAGAAAACAGACAGGGAAAAAACGCAGGCCATTTATCTATGGGTACAAAATCATGTAAAATATGTAGCTTTTGAAGAGGGGCTGGAAGGCTTCGTGCCCAGGCAGGCCGCAGATGTTTGCTCCAAACGATATGGCGATTGCAAGGATATGGCAAGTATCCTTACGGCCATGCTTAAAATAAGCGGATTGAATGCCTGCTTTACCTGGATCGGCACACGATCTATACCGTACACTTATACAGAAGTGCCCCTGCCGCTCACTGTTAATCATATGATCAGTGCAGTGAAAATAGACAAGTCATGGGTATTTTTGGATGCCACAGACCCCAATTGTATTTTTGGAATGCCCACCAGTGGTATACAGGATAAAGAGGCGCTTATTAGTATCAGCCCCGAAAAATACGAACTTGTGAAAGTGCCTGTGATGCCCGCTTCTAAAAGTGTCATCACCGACAGTACATTTTTAACCGTCAGCAATAATACCGTCCTCGGCAAATGTTCAGTGGATTACTCAGGGTATTTTGGAGACGATGTCTACAATAACTTATCATTTAATAAAGGCGATGATGAAAGGATATATGCACGAAGGCGCATGGCAAAAGGCAGCAATAAATTCATTATGCAGGATTACAGTATCCGCCTCACGGACCCGGTAAATAAAGTAGTTAATATTTCTTCCGGCTTTGAGATCCCGGATTATGCAAAATCAATCGCCGATGAGATTTATATCAACCTTAACCTGGAAAAATTATTCGGCAGCACACCGATCGATACGAGTAAAAGAAAGGTAGCGATCGAAAATGATTTCCTGTATACCATCAACCAGGTGCATATGCTTACAATACCTGCAGGCTATGTTTCAGATTATATCCCTAAGAATACTTCTGTCTCCAATGATGTGATCGATTTTTCTATCGAATACAAGCAGAATAACGGCCGGATTTACGCAACACAGAAACTTGTAATGAAAAAGTTATATATACAGCCCAGGGATTTTGCAGCCTGGAATAGTGCCGTGTCTGTCATTTCACCTGCTTACAAAGAACAGGTTGTTTTAAAAAAGAAATAATTATATATGGTTCAACCAGCAATGATGAATAAGAAATTTTTTTTAATGGCGGGTATTGCCATTTTATTTTCGCTAAACTGCTTAGCCCAGGTAGATAGCCTGTACAGCGATGTACAGCCCTGGGTCGAATCGCCAGTATTGCACAAGCTACCTGCCAATTTCAAAGATGAGAGCGCAGTGTATTTAATGGATAGCCGTACTTTTCACTACAAGGTCGAGAATAAGAATCTCGTACAGTACAATTATGTGTACCGGCTTATAAAAGTAGAAGATGATAAAGGCATAGAAATGTTTAACAAGATCTACCTGCTGGTGTCACATAATGCAGAGATCTCTAATATCAGGGCGAGAGTGATCACTTCAACGGGTAAAATGATCAATGTGCCTCCCGGTAAAATAAAAGATGAAGAAGAGGATGGCAAACTGTATAAATTATTTGCTATGGAAGGTCTCGATAAAGGTGCAGAGATTGAGTACAGCTATATAGTAAAAAAAGATCCTTCTTTTTTTGGCAGTGAAATTTTTCAAACTAAATCCGTTCCTTATTATAAGGCTAAACTATTGATCATTACCCCAAGCTACCTGAAATTTGATGCCAAAGGATTTAACGGCTTCGTAGTTTTAAAAGACAGCGTTATCGGCGATGACAGGATGATACCAGGGTATTCAGAAAATATCAAAGAACTGGATGAGGAGAAATATGGCTTACGTGACCCTTACCTGCAAAGAGCAGATTTTAAATTGAGTTATAATCTCTCGCAAAACAGTGATGTGGAATTGTATACCTGGAAGGAACTGGCCCGTAAAGCATATACCAACATAAGCACATTCAGCGATAAGGAAAAAAAGGCCATTTCCAAATTCATCAACGGAGCCAATATTCCTCCTGGTGCAACCGAAGAGAAAACAATCATGCTTCTTGAAGATTATATGAAAACCAGGATCAATGTAGACGAAAAGGTAGTAGGTGAAGATGCAGATAATATCGAAGCGATCATTAAAAAAGGTAATACCACCAATTTTGGCTCAGTACGATTTTTTGTAGCTATACTCGAAAATAAAAATATAAAATACCAGATTGTTTTTCCATCCGTACGTGACCAGGTGCCCCTGGATGAAGAACTTGCCAACTGGAACAGGATAGATGAAACGCTGATCTATTTTCCTGGTACCGGCAAATTAGTTCAGCCATCAGCAGCGGAAATGCGCTATCCGTTTGTTGAAGCGTACTGGGCCGGTACAAGGGGATTGTTTTTAAAGGGCACCACCATTGGTGATGTAAAAACAGCCGTAGGTAAATTTGATGATATACCCATAGAACCTTTCACGCAAAATGCACACAACATGGTAGTGCACGCCAGGCTGGATGCAACCGGCGATTCGCTGATCATTGAGAGCAAACAGATACTGAAAGGATATGGAGCAACAGGTTACAGGCCTATCTGGGCATATCTCGCAAAGGACAAACAGGATGAAGCGGTAAAAGGGATCATTCAAAACATAGCAAAGAGTGAGAATATCCAGGATATAAAAACAGAAAATACGAGCCTCACGGATGCATGGGATAACAAGCCCCTTATCATCAGCGGCACTATTCATACAGCGGAATTGTTGGAAAGAGCAGGCAATAAGCTATTGTTTAAACTGGGAGAACTGATCGGCGACCAGGTACAGATGTACCAGGAAAAGCCCCGGCAGCTGCCGGCCGAGATGCCATATGCACATGTATTGGAAAGGAAGATATCATTCGAAGTTCCGCCGGGTTATATCATCAGGAACCTTGATGATATCAATATTGACGTTCAGCATAAAATAGAAAATGTAGTTACTATGGGGTTTGTGAGTTCTTATAAAGTAGTGAACAATGTGCTGGAAGTGTATATCCTGGAAACTTACCATGAGCTGAAATACCCGTTGAATGAATTTGAAACATTCAAAAAAGTGATCAACGCTTCAGCGGATTTTAATAAGATTGTGCTGGTGCTGGAAAAGAAAAGTTAAGCGAATAAAAAAACACCTCAATTATATTTTTTATCATTTGCAGGGACGTATCCCGGTGATCTCCTGAGTTTTTTAATCTTACCGCATTTTGTCCGTATTAATCAGTCCATATTTGTTGATATCGGCTTGTGCAGTAAAATATTTACATGAAGAGAAACAATATTAAAATCCCCGAAACCAGGATGGGTTCCTGTTCATTATTTTGGCAGGATCAACAATTATTTTTGGTGTGAAAAATAAAGCACCGATTTTTGTTCAAACAAAGTAAAATGAAGGTTGTATTCTATTTAATTACACCAGGTAAAACCGGACTCTTGTAATGAGCAGGATATTTGCAATAGGCGACATACATGGTTGCTGTAATACATTTAAAAAACTTTTAGTAGAAAAATTAGCTATTCAGAAATCAGACAAAATTTATTGTATTGGTGATTATATTGACAGGGGAAATGATAGTAAAGGGGTAATTGGTTTTATTATGAATCTTCGTATCGAAGGTTACCAGGTTCATACGATAAGGGGTAACCATGAGCAGATGATGCTTGATTCAACAATTAACCGGGAAGGATTACACCTGTGGTTACAAAACGGGGGAACAGAGACGTTGAAGAGTTTTGGGATTTCATCGGTCAATGAATTACCGGGTAAGTATCTTACATTTTTAGAACAAACAGAGTTTTTAATAGCAGCCGGCGAATATATTTTTGTTCACGCAGGATTAAATTTCAGAATAGAAGATCCTTTTGCAGACAAAGAAGCAATGCTATGGACAAGAGATGACTATTTTGATATAGCAAAAATCGATAACAGGATATTAATCCACGGCCATACTCCCATTCCTCTTCCATCTATTTTTAAACAACTCAACTCCAATAAGGTAAATATCGACGGTGGTTGCGTTTATAACTACAATACCGCATTGGGTAATTTAATTGCACTGTCATTGCCTGATATGAAACTGATCCATGTGAAAAATATTGATTAGAAAAATTAGGTGAAGAAGAAATGTTCACCACGAAATAATTCATAATACAAAGAATCTTTAAGAAGCATGCTCCTTTCCACAAATTTAAGTCGCTTATGGGTGTCAGGCCACTAAAAAATAATCTACAATATAACTGTCCAAGTGGCCAGACCCCTTTTTGAAAGGCACCAACTCACTAAAAAATATTTCTGCAATAAAAAATATCAAGGCGGTCAGGTAT
>JBDTZL010000119.1:0-3687 GCA_040005125.1 Ginsengibacter sp. | reverse complement strand
AAGGTTTAAAATCCAATGAGTTTATCCACTTTCACTTTAAAAGTCAGCACATGGAGTTTTTGAAATTAAGTATTTTAAAATGTCACTAATTTATCCCTTGTGAAGTATAATACAAATAAGCGCTAATCTTTCAATCTTTTTAAGAGTTCAGGGTAACAATCTTTCTGCCCATATTATAGAAGCCCTGTCATGCTGAGTTTATCGAAGCATCGCAGGTAGAGTGCCTACCTTCGAAAAACATGATCACTATACAAGTGCCTCTTCGACACTTCAGAAAGCTCAGGGCAGGCCAGGGTCAAGGTGACAGAAGCACTGTGGGTTTGAGGTGGGGCAGGCGGTTCAACGATATTCAGTCATTATAAAGAATAAAAGCTTTGATAAACATTTTTTCAGGAACAAAAATATTTAATGAAATTTTGCTAACTAATAATGGTAAGTTTATAACCGCAGATCTGAAAGGTTACAAAGATGAATTATAAAAGAAAATTAAATAATCTTCCATGCCTCATTTAGAAATTTTATTGTTCTTTTTTATAATTGCTTTCATATATGCATCTGTAGGTTTTGGCGGAGGCTCTAGCTATCTTGCTATCCTGGCTTTGTATGCGCTGCATTTTAAAGAAATGCGGTTAATAGCCCTGATCTGTAATATCATTGTTGTAACAGGCGGCACCATTATTTTTATCAGGCATCAGCAGGTAAACTGGAAGAAAATACTCCCACTTGCCCTGGTAAGTGTACCTATGGCCTTTTTGGGAGCAACCATAAAACTAAACCAGGATACTTTTTTTGTCATACTTGGATGTAGCCTTATTGTTGCAGCCGTGCTATTGTGGATTAAAACCAGGCGGAGTGCTGAAGAAAATATAATTGCAACGGGTAAATTCAGTTATATAAGAGATGGCCTCATTGGAGGTGCAATTGGATTCCTCTCAGGAATGGTAGGCATTGGTGGCGGTATTTTTTTGTCGCCGTTATTGAACCTTATTAAATGGGATACAGCAAAAAAGATTGCCGCTACTGCCAGTATATTTATCCTGGTAAATTCTGTTGCAGGTATCGCAGGGCAACTAACAACTTTGCAACCGGATTTTAACTATATGAGGATCGTGTTGTTGTGTGGTGCAGTATTTTTGGGTGGACAATTAGGCTCCCGGATGGGAGCTATAAAATTTAACCCGATTATGATCCGCCGCCTGACAGCCATACTTGTTTTTGCTGCCGGGGTTGAAGTATTATTTAAACACCTTAAGATATCATAATTTGTATACAATGAAAGTTTTGGCATTTGGCATCGTAAAAGATATATTCGGCAATTCAATGGTTCATGTTGATCTTACAGATGGAGCAACTATTGATAAATTAAAGATGTTACTGGAAGAAAAATATCCACGGCTTAATCAACTAGGATCGTACATGGTCGCGGTGAATAATGAATATGCATCAGCCGGTGACCTTGTTAACGAAGGCGATGAGATTGCCATTATACCACCGGTAAGCGGTGGCTGATACTTTTAAAGGGTAAAAAGATACCATTGAATACTGATATAAAAATATCGGGCGAGCCTTTACATATTCAATCCTGTGTTGATTGGGTGATGTCGCCACAATGTGGCGGCATTAATGTGTTTATTGGCACTGTACGAAATGAAACAAAGGGAAAGAAAGTAATACAGCTTGAATTTGAAGCTTATGAGTCAATGGCTCTGAGTGAAATGAATAAGATCGCAGAAGATGTTTTTAAAAAATGGCCTGTTCAAAAGATATTGATCCATCACCGTACCGGTATTTTACAAACGGGCGAGGTACCGGTTGTGATTGCTGTTGCCGCTGCACACCGTGATGCTGCGTTTAATGCCTGCCGTTATACAATAGATACTTTAAAGGAAACGGTGCCCATCTGGAAAAAGGAAATCTTTGAAGATGGAGAAGTGTGGGTAGCAGCCCATCCGTAATAGCGCCGTAGTCGCACCGTGAGGCTTTTATGTACGATGTTTGATGCACGATGTACGATGTTAAAAAACTCCCTGAGGTTATGTATTTATGATGTGTGATGTAGGGAAAACGCCGCCTGTATTCGCATCGCACATCAAACATCGTACATCGTACATCAACGTCGTACACAATATATCACCTATCTTCCTGCCACGCCTTTAATCCGCCCTCCAGGGAAAAAATATTTGCATCGGGAAACTTATTTCTTATTAGTTTAACCGCTTCACCGCTTCGCCTGCCTGATGAACAATACAGCACAATAGATTTACCCATATCCAACACAGAAGCTTTGTTTTGCAGTTCGCTTACGGGAACATGCATTCCTCCGATGTTGAATAAATTGTGTTCCTCAGAAGTTCTTACATCTATTAATTCATAAACATCCTTATCAAATACTTTCTTCAGGTCTTTCACTGAAATAACGGGCTCAGTAAGTGTTTTAGTCAAAGCGGTTATTTTTGTTTTGGTAACACTTCCCAGTTTTATAATGCGGCTTTGCATGGTTTGCACATCAATCATTAATATTTTTCCGGCAAGTAAGTCCCCTTGTTTGGTGAAATATTTTAATACCTCATTAGCCTGCATGCAACCTATAATTCCGGCAAGTGTCGGCATCACCCCCCCCTCTGCACAATCAGGGATCTGACTTGAATTCACTGCCGGGAACAGATCCCTGTAGTTGGGTGTTGTGGTTCCATCATTATTAACCAGGTTCCAAACCGCCACCTGCCCCTCGTATTGATAAATGGATCCATACACCAATGGTTTGCCCGTTAGTACACAGGCATCATTTAATAAATATCTGGCGTCAAAATTATCGGTGCAATCAAGCACAATATCATACGGCATAATGATAGCCATTACATTTTCGGAAATAATTTTTACATCATGTGGAGTGAGAGCTACACCAGGATTTTGTAGCGCTAATTTTTTACAGGCCATAGCTGCCTTCTTCAAACCAATTTCCGCAGGAGTGTATAATATTTGACGATGCAGGTTGCTGGTGGAAACCGTATCAAAGTCTGCAATTCCAATAGTTCCAATACCAGCCGCAGTTAAATATTGGGCTGCAGGGCAACCCAAACCACCTGCTCCAACAATCAACACTTTTGCATTTTGCAATTGTTGCTGGGTGGCTTCATTAAATCCCGGTAATGCTAACTGGCAACTGTATCGTACTAGTTCATGTTGCATCATTCATTGGCAATTTCTTTTGCAATAACTTTTGCGCTTTTTCAAGTTCCTCCTGTGTATTCACGTTGGTGAGTGCTTCAGGATTATACGTTGTTAAAACAGTGGTATCATTATTTCGTAAAGCTTTAACAGGGCAGCTATATCCCTGTGATAAAAATGAAAGTAATACGGGATAACTTCTCGGCTCCCAAATGGTGATCAGCGGTTCGGGCAAACTATTAAAAGGGCTTTCAAATGTAGTGGCTATTGAAGAAATGTTTCTATGGTCTTTTAAATATCGCAATGTTTCCATATCCAGCAAAGGAAGATCGCATGCAACAACAAGCCATGCAACGCCGGGCTTTTCACGAAAGGCTGAAAGTATGGCTCCATAAGGTCCTAAGCCCGTAAACGTATCTGCAAGTGTTGGATATTTGCTGTCTGTTGCCTTTTGCTGATCCGCACGACAGGAGATGTAAACTTCTTCACATAAATTTTTCAGCAGGTCGGCCAAATAGT
>JBDTZL010000217.1:0-12470 GCA_040005125.1 Ginsengibacter sp. | reverse complement strand
CCGGGAAAATGTTTGAAAGTCTACCTCCTTCCCAAACAAACATCGATTTTGAAAACAACCTGGAGGATAAACAAAACCTGGGCATCCTTAGCTATATCTATTATTACAATGGTGGTGGTGTTGCCATTGGGGATATCAATAATGACGGATTGCCTGATATTTATTTTTGCTAAAAACGGAAACACTCAGTTCTTCCTGCTTTATGAATGATGGTAAAGGAGATTTTACAAGAAAAGATTTACCGGGGGAATTGCAATTGGCCCCAATTTTTTCGTTTACTTCTTTCCCGGGGGCGCATGCGGGAACTCATATGGCAAGCGGTAATTTTTATGGCGTATTGCCTTATGAAGGGCAATATGATGCAATGAACCCCACGGTTTTTAATTATAATAAGAAATCAGGTCAGTTTATCCCATTATCCCAACTTCCTTTAATAAGAGGAGAATGCAGGGATGCGAAATGGATTAATTATGCAGGTGATAAGAAAATATTGGTATTGGCACGAAATAATAATCAGTTAACTTTTTTAAAAACGATTCCCTGACACATACATGTACAAAGCTGTATTTATAGACATTGACGGAACATTGATTAAAAGCGATCATACGATCAGTAAGGCCACTTTTGCTATCATTCAAAAATTAAAAGAAAAAAACATCCTGGTGATCCTGGTTTCTGCCAGGCCATTATCAGGAATATTATCAATTATTGAAGAAACCGGTTTGCTCAAATACCCGGTAGCCAGCCTCAATGGTGCGTATATTACTGCCGATGAAAAGATAATATTTGATTCAACAATTGATGTTGCCACGATTACCCGCGTTCATGAATGGTTACAAAAATATAATGCAACTACTATCTATTATGAGCAGGTACAATGGTTTTCTGAATTTCAAAATGCTGCGACGGATTATGAACAAAAAATTACATTAGTTCCGATAACAATCCAGCCATTTAGCGAAACATTACAGCATTGGCAATATAAAAATACCGGTCCAAATAAGATACATGTGATAGCGAAAGCAGCAGTGGTAGATGAAATACAAAATAATTTGAAACAGCAATTTATTAACGATTTAAATATTGCCACTTCTAAACCGACTTATCTTGAAGTAATTAATATAGCGGCTTCTAAATTAAATGCGGTCAAATTATTAATTGATCATTACAATATAACACGGGAAGAAGTGATCGCTATTGGCGATAACTTTAATGATAAAGAAATGATCGAATTTGCCGGAACCGGTATCGCTATGGGTAATGCACCCGCTGAAGTGAAAGCTGTAGCAGATTATGTTACCGACACCAATAATAAAGACGGAGTTGCTAAGGCTATTATAAAATTTATAGGTTTATAATTCTTAATCCGGGATATTTATACCTGATAGTTGGACTTTTTAAACATGAAAAGTAAATGAAGAGAATGAAGATTCATTTTACCACATAGCACATAGGGCACATAGGTTTCACATAGAATATGTATGTGTGTATTTCTATGTTTTTGTGTCTATGTGATTCCAACTAATCCAAAAAATAAATAAGAAAAAATAAAGACCCATTTCACCACATAGCCACATAGGTTATCTATGTGTGTATTTCTATGCTCCTATTGTGCCAATGTGGTTCAGCTAATCCAATAACAAAGAGTCCTCCTGGTTAAAATTGCAGGGATAAATTAATTTACTTCCAATTCATCCTGTGAAGGTAGTTTTGGAAAAGGAGTATGCGGTTCTGTTTGATACCAATATCCAACCGAAGACATATCATCCTGCAAAGGAAGATAACGCCCGTCGGTATGCCAGCCAAGATCCTGCAGCGTCACTTTTAAATTAGTTTCAAAACGAACCGGGTCGGTAATATGCCAGCGGTATAAACCAAATCTTTGTTCGATGTTATAATGGCCGTCGCCACGGATAACCTGTGGCAGGCCGCTGTAAGGGCTACAGAACTCAGTATAGGCTGAATTTTCAACACCTTCTGCACTTTTCTTTCTTGTATCAAAATCATAGGAGCCGCAAAAATAATCTTCTGTTCCGGTGCCACAAATTGTAGGGTATTGTGTATCACCATCCATGTAAAATTTTATTTCACCCTCACCCCACCATCCATTGTGGTGTGAGCCATAAGCAAGATAAGTTCCCACATATTGCCCTTTGCCTTTAATACCGTCAACCAACACATAATTTTGTTTGAAAGGAAGTGGATTTACCCTGCGAAACTGCGCGTGAAAATATGCCGCATCCGAAGGGACATCCGTTTCAATATAATCAACCTGGTAATATAAAACCATGTCTTCACTTGCAATATTTTCCATGGTTATCCTGCATTTTTTATGAAAAGGCATTGACCAGTAACAATTGAAAGCGCTTCCCGGGTTTACCACAACGGCTAAAGATTGCAGTGGTGAATACTGCCTCCATCCCATGCAGAAAAAATCACCCACAGGTACTTCTACTGAGGGTGCTGTTTCGTCATCCCAGTAAATACGCAAAATTTCATTTCGCCAATTGCCTGTCGGTGTCATCCAGATATGTTTTATACATCCCGAACTTTCAATCGTCGCCAAAGTAAAGGTTGTTTTTGATTTGATAACCACACTTGGGCTTAGTTTCCATCCCTGGCCTAATTCTTTGGCAGGGCCGCTGCCGGTACCGGTTGTAGCTTTACCGCCTTCGCCTTTTGCCCCGGTAAAATTTTCAGGGCTTATGGAGCGTGATTTTGCGTTGGAAACACGATACAAATTATCCATGTTTACATCTATCCCGTTAAACGAACCGTTTTGTTGCGCTGATGTTTCTAATGAAATGAAAACAAGTGAACAAATTATTATTTTTTTTTTCATACAAATTATTTTAAAATGAATTTGACAACTAAATCCGGATATAAATTTTCTTTTTATCCATCAGCCATCCGACGCTCCAGCACACGAGCGTAAAGCAAATAGCAAACAACAAGGAACCGAAAGGGCCGGGAGCAATCTTTTGAAAAAAAACTTCATTTATCCAATCGATAAAGATCTTACCGGGCGTAACATTAAGGATAAGAAAAAAAAGAAAAAGATTTGATAAAACATAAATAAATAAAGGGTTCTTTCCAAACACAGAAAAAAAATTGATACCCGTTTTCCACTGCTTAATTTCAATTGCATAAAACAAAATGCTTACTGCAATTAAGTCAATCCCTGTTGTATAAACTACATAAGAACTTGTCCATAATTTCTTATTCATTGGTAAAAAATAATTCCAGAATACGCCTGTCAAAATAAGCAGACTCCCCGCGATCGCAAGCTTCGCTACAGATTCATAAGTCTTTTGTTTTTTAATGATGAAGGCTCCGGCCAAATAACCTGCCAAAACATTTACTGTTGCAGGAATTGTACTTAGTAACCCTTCAGGATCGAAAACAATTCCCTCTTCGCGATACATATGCCGTTCACCAAGCACCGATAAATCGATTTGCCTTACCGCGTTTCCAGTTATAGTGTACTGCATGCCCGGCTCACCTAAACCGTATAACAGCAGCCAATATAGGAATAATAATATAACCGAAAAAATAATGACCCAACGAATTGAAAAATAATATGCAATTAATGCAGCAAAGCAATAACACAATGCGATACGCTGTAACACAGCCATGATACGTGTTTGGGTAAAAGGTGTAAAGACAGGCTTCCCATTTACAAAGTGTATGGTTGTATACCATGTAAGTAAATATCCAACCAGGAAAATAATCAGCGTGCGCTTAAAGATTTTATACAGCACTTTTCTTTGCAGTTGATTTTCAAATTTCTTCATGGAGAAAGGCATAGCATTCCCAACCGCAAAAAGAAACGAGGGAAAAACAAGATCGGTTAAGGTACAACCATTCCATTGAGCATGTTCGAGTGGAGAGTAGGGAACTGCTCCGCCACCGGAGGTGTTCACTATTAGCATTAAAAAGATTGTCAGCCCACGAAATACATCCAGGGTAATAAATCTTTCACTTTGTATTTTAGTTATCATTCCGGAATAATTTTTTTACTTAATGTTGGATTGCTTTAGAACATTTGACACTACTTTTTCAAGACGTGTCTGGCCACCGGTAAATCTTTTAATGCCGATTATTTGTTAGTGGCCTGACACCCTGGTCAATCTTTTGGCCGGTCCGAGGTATCGGGCCATTTCCGGTGGCCAGATACCTGCAATAAGCACCCATCTATTTCCGGAATATATGCTTAAACCGGTTTAAATTTTTTTCGTGATATTACCTCACCCCTAACCCCTTCTCCGGAGGAGAAAGGGCTTAGTACCCGCTACCACAAATAGTTTGGCGAAACATGGGCCAATTTTGACTGAACACTAATACTAAAAATATTAACCATTTTATTGCACCACAATTTCATCAATTAATAAAAGGTTTTCATTCGGATTATTCTTCAATGAAACAGTGTTTTTAAAGATAATCTTTATAAACCTTACTTTTTGAATCGGCTTTTTTCCCTCAAAATATTTAATATGCCGTAACAACTGTTCCGGTATTTTTTTATTGAAGACAGAATAATATTTTATATAATTGACTGAATCCGATGATAAACTAACTTCAATGCTTTTGGGTAAAAATATATTGCCAACCTGGTCCTCCATGCATTGTAATTTAACTGAATGAATTATTTTTATTTTTTGCAAATCAATAATAATTGTTATAACAGAATCATGAAAAGAAACCCATCTTCCATCAAAAGGCTCAACTGTTCCATAAATGCCATCCACTAATTTGTTACAGGCATCTCTTTGAGTGGAATCACCTGGTGTAATATTTATTGCAGCACCTGTTGCCTGGTGAATTGCAAAACTATCTTCATTAATTTTTCCGGTTCTTTTGCCCGATTTAAAACCTGCTGTTTTTATATGTATGCTTTTATTTACGTTTAGCGCATTTGTATATAATGCCGATTTTGCTGTTGGAAGTGAACCATCAGTCGTATAATGAATGGGATATTTATGGGTTTCATCTGCTAATGTTATTGAGATAGTTTTTGTTGTGGTATCGAATGAAGGCGTGATGGTTACATTATAGATACTTTTTGCATAATTGATTTTTTCCGCATCGAAGCGTTTGAATTGTTCTTCAACTTTATTAATAAAGCCTGCCTTGTTTTTATTCTCCGGCTGAGACCATAACACTTCTGATAAAGCAAGTAATCTTGGCAACATCATATATTCGACCCGTTCCGGAGTTGCCACATTTTCGGTCCATAAACATGCCTCTCCTCCTAAAACATGCTTCGCTTCCTCGCTGCTCAATTGCAAAGCAGCCGGGTCGAATGCGTATACAGTATCCATCAGGAGCTGCGCATAAGTTATATAGGGCTCAAGATTAGGTGGGGATTGATAAAAATCAAAATAAGTATAATGATAGGGAGCCATTACCACGTCATAGCCTTTTTTAATATCATCAATTGCGCTTTCACTGCTATGCCACGCCATAGCAACTGATTGGTGTGATACATCTGCCCATAAAATTTCATCCCATCCGATTATTTTTTTTCCGTTGGCATTTAAAAAACTGTCAATTCGTTTCGTAAAATATGCCTGTAATTGCTTTGCCGTTGTAAAATTTTTATCACGCATCAGCTTTTGGCAACGCGAACAATGCAACCACGGTTCGCCACGCACCTCATCGCCTCCAATGTGAATATACTCTGAAGGAAAAATTTGTATTACTTCTTTAAGAATATTCTGTAGAAAAATATAAGTGGAATCCCATGCAACGCAAAAATTATGTTTTAAATCACCCGGGTAACCGCAGGGAAGCAACAACGGCGTTTTATTCTCCTTATCATTATATTGAGGATAGGCCACCAAAGCCGCTTCACAATGACCGGGCATTTCAATTTCAGGAATGATGGTGATAAATCTTTCTTTCGCATATTTAATAATTTCTTTCACCTGCTCCTGTGTGTAATAGCCTCCATATGTTGCAGACTCGCCGGGCCGCGTTGCTTCTGCGATCGTCATAGGGATCCCGTTTCTATTGGCACGCCATGCACCTACAGAAGTAAGCCTGGGATATTGTTTAATTTCCAGGCGCCAGCCATGGCTATCGGTTAAGTGCCAATGAAAAGTATTGAGTTTATAACTGGCGAGAATATCCAGGTATTGTTTTATGAAAGATGCGGAAAAAAAATGCCTGCTTACATCAAGAAGCATACCCCTGTAACTATAACGTGGGTAATCAAGAATATAAACAGCGGGGATATTCCATTGAGTTGATGTATTGAGATTTTTTGATTTATAAAAAGACGAACTGAATAATTGCCTTATACTTTGGAATGCATAAAATAAACCCGCTTCATCATACGCTGCGATATGTAATTGTTCAGGATTAATATCAAGTATATAACCTTCTTTTTTTATTTTTTCATCCTTCGCTATTGAAATGATAATTGAATTTTTCGCATGATTGGTTATGCTGCCTTTCAATTGCAATTGTATGCCGGAACATTTTGCAAATTCATTGGTGAATTGCTTTACTGTTTTTGTTGCACTGCTGTCACTGGTCTCAAGATAAATTTTTGTAAATGTATCAAAATGAAAAACACCTGCTTTTTCAACGATTTTCACGGGTTCGGGGATAATGTGAATATTTTGCGCAGTAAGTTTACAGGTGACGTTTAATAAAATGAGGGCAAAATAAAAACGCTTCATAAATAATCTTATTGAAGATACCAGGTCACTCGAAGTGGCCAGACACCTAAGAATAACCGATGCCAGTGTTATGTGAAGAATAAAAAGACGCAAAATTGATAACACGAATTTTATGCACTAATTACACGAAGTAAGAAAAATTCCACGATTCGTGTAACCCGTCTGCCGTCTGGCAGGTTCGTGTTCTGAAATCCGTGTTATAAACTATGCGACAGAATACAGCTTATACAGCACTGTTTTAGCCTGGAGATATCTGGCCACTTCGAGTGGCCTGATACCCGGAGCTACTTAAGACAAACAAGATATTCATTCTTTCATATAATGTATAACTGTAAACAATTTTTTTTAATGAACATCCCACCATACGTGTGTGCTTGCTTTATCAGGGCCGTTTAGTGATGGTACCCCGGTTTGCAAAACCGCCTTGCCGTTTGTTTGATATTCGTAAGGTACAAATGTGAACCTTCTCATTACGCTATCTTTTGGCACATCCTGGTTCTCAGAGTTTGCAATAGGGTATAATTTTGGATAACCGGTTCTTCTAAGTTCGGCCCAACCTTCAATGCCATCGGGAAATAATGCAATCCATTTTTGTGTGATAATTTGCTGGCGTTCTGTTTCAGGATCGGCAGAAAATTTTACGGGTATGGTTGCGACTGCCGGAGAATTTAAGAAATCGTTCAGAGCAACCGGAACTGATGTCCCGCTAATATAACTATCAATTAGTGTGTTATCCGTAATACTCCATTGCTGCATTGAAGTTTTAATTCCCTGTTCATATAATTCCTGCGCTGTACCTCCCATATTCCATCCGTTTAAAGCACCTTCTGCACGTAAAAAGAAAGCTTCTGCTGAATACATTACGGTGAGTTTGTTTGTACCCTCGTCATCAAGCGCCCATTTCACACCAATATTTGAAGTACTATCCAAACTATTTCTTGAATCAGCTCCAAGTTGCGCGGATGTTAAGCCATTTCTTAGTCCCCGGTATTGGCCGTTAGCGGCAGGGCTGTAATAAACAGTCATTCGCGGATCAGTATATCCTTTTAAATAACTTTCCATGCTGGCGCTCATCCGGAAGCCTTCCCATGGCGACATTTCATTCAATCCGTTGGGAGAAGCAGGTTGAACATCCATCAAAGCATTATCATCGTTTGATGTCATCACGCCGAGAGAAACTGCTTTTTCGGCTTCTGTTTTTGCCTTATCCGGCTCAACAAATGAAATGCGTAAAGCAAGCCTTAAACGCAGTGTGTTGGCAAGTTTTATCCAGCGGCCAACATCGCCATGATAAATTAAATCATTATCACCATAGGGATGGGCAGTAGTATCTGCCAGGCCTTTTAATGTTGTTACTGCTGAATCAAGTGTACCAAACAAATCATAATAAATATCATGCTGGCTATCGTAAGGGATGCTTAACTGCCCTGTCCCTGCCTGGAAATAAGGAACGGGCCCGTAATAGTCTGTTTGATAATGGAAGATATAGGCTTTCCATATTTTAGCGATAGCATTTTCCCCGGGATCCGTGTTTTTAGTTGCTTCAATAACCTGTTTAATTGTTGGCCAGGTTATAGTATACACCGAATTCCATTGGGAAATTATCCAGTCCTGCACAATCACATAACGGTCGCTTGGAGCACCACCGCCATCTGCATAGAACTGGCACCAGTAATCAGGGAAAAGCGCTCTTGCTAATTCATAAATTCCCGGATCGCCATAAATTCCCTGGTATTCTGCTTTCGCAAATGCATTAGGAATTGTTGAAGGCGTTAACGAACTAAAAGTTGTGGGATCGGTATTTAATTCATCAAACTTTTTTGTACAACCCGATATAAGTACTATAAAAATAAGGATCGAAATTGCTGCAAAATATCTTATCACAATTTTATATTCAAAATGTCGTTTCATAATTTAATTTTTTTCAATTAAAAATTGAATTTCACATATACACCATAACTGCGTGTGGTAGGCACCGGCGTATATTCTAATCCCTGGTTGTTACCTGTTCCTATCCCTGACTCGGGATCAAAACCATAAGCATTATTTTTTAGAAAGAAAAGATTCCGGCCAACCAGCGAAACGCTGGCTCCTTTGATAAATGAATTGCCTAATAATTTTTGTGAAAGAGAATAACTCAGATCAACTTCGCGAACCCTGAAATTGGTGGCATCATTAATAAAAAGTTCGCCAACCGGATTCGCTCCGCCAACATGAGTCCAGTAATCTTCCGCTTTTATCATAATGTCATTTTTAGATCCATCCTGTTTTACAGAATTAGGAACAATAAACCCGGTTTCCCTGTTGGTGAGTGTTTGTTCGGAAGCGCCCTCTTCTGCAAGTAACGCCTGTGTTCCTGAAATCACAACGCCGCCCTTTTTGCCATCAATTAAAACCGATAACGACCAGGATTTATATTGAAAAGTATTGGTAATTCCGCCCGTCCATTTGGGATTATAATTTCCTGCATAATAATTTGGATCGGTTATTACCAACGGCAAACCATTATCACCCACAACAATTTGTCCGCTGCTGTTTCGCTGAAGGCTGGATGTGTAAATCTCACCATAGCTTTTACCTTCTTCAACCACTATTTCACCTAATGTTTCGGGAGAAGAAAGGGGTGGCTTTTTTTCGAGCGAATCGAGATAAAGCACTTTGTTTTTGTTACTTCCATACGTGACATTAATACTCCATTTAAAATTCTTTGTAACAATAGGTTTGATATTAAATGCCAATTCTATTCCTTCATTTTGAATATTTCCTGCATTGATAATCCTGAATGCATAACCAGAAGGATTGGGAACACCAATTTGCAGGATTTGATTTTTGGTATTCGTTTTATAGTATGTTATATCAGCCCCGATCCTGTCTTTGAATAAACTAAGATCCAAGCCACCTTCAAACGAGCGGGTTTGTTCCGGTTTGAGATTAGCATCGTGCAAAACCCTGTCAATATTTAAAAATCCCCCGTTACCCCCTGGAGCCAAAGTGTATGAAGGTTTTAATTGATTGAATGCAGTTCCGTTGCCAACAAAGGCATAAGATGTTCTTGCTTTCAGTAAGGAAATAAAAGTGGGCAATTTTAGCATGTCGCTTATGATTGCTGTTAATCCTGCAGAAGGGAAAAAATAGGAGCCATTACTAACAGGCAATGTAGAGTTCCAGTCATTACGTCCCGTAAGATCAAGGAATAAATAATTATTATATCCCAATTCTGCCGAAGCATACAAAGATTGTTTTTCAGTTCTTGCCAGTGAATTATTTATACCGGGTGAAACGGCATTATTGAGGGCAAATAAATTCGGAGCATTTAAGCCATTGTTACTTGCAGTTACACCTTCGAAATGGAATTGCTCAATGCTTGCGCCTGCATATACATTCAGGGTATATTTATCGGCAAATTTTTTGTTGAAGCTCACCAGTACATCATTATTAAATTGCTGGTTGGTTTCCCTGTTTAAAATATAATTTCCGCCCCCGGGAAAATCAATCCAAAATGTACCATTGTAATCTTTTTCTTCGCCCCTGTCGGTGTAATAATCAATACTGCTTCTTCCCTGGATACTTAGTTCGGGGGTAATTTGATATTTTAACGAAACAAGGCCTATAAAGCGGTTTCTTATTCTTTCATATAAATTTTTATAAACACTCCAATAGGGATTTTGAAACGAAGGTGTTGGCGGCGCCCAGTAACTTTGAGTAAGCGTTCCATCGGGATTTAAGGTTTCATAATTTTTAATATCATCCAAACGCAGGCTGCGCGGCATTGCATACAAAGTTGCAATCGCATGATTTGCTGCACCGGTCATTGGCCGGTTAATCACATCTTCAACAATATAATTTGCTTTTAAATCCATTGAAAAGTTTTTAGCAAGTTGTGTTGATTGGCGAAGATTGAAATTATCTCTTTTGTATTCATTATTGGGGATGATGCCATTGCTGTGTGTATTGGTATAGGAAAAATAAGTTTGCGATTTATCACTCCCCGAAGAAAGAGCTGCTGAATTTATAAACTCAGACCCGGTGCGAAAGAAATCTTTAAAATTATCAGGTTGGGGAGTTAATGCCTGGGCTTTTCCTGTCCAGTCTGTTACCTGCTGGCCTTCCATTTTTGGTCCCCAGCTATTTTCACTGTTGCTTACAAAATTTCCTCCTGCACCCTGCCCGTAAACATTTTGAAGTTTCGGGTAAATCATTGGATTTTCAAACATCATTGAACCTGAGATCTGCACCCCAATACCTTTACCGGAACGGCCTTTTTTTGTGGTGATGATGACTGCACCGTTTGCAGCATCAGAACCATACAAAGCAGCAGCAGATGCACCTGTTAATACGGTCATCGATTCAATATCATCCGGATTAATATTTGAAATTCCATCTCCATTATCACGTGTCCCAAAAAGTGTTACATCTGCGAAAGCTTTTGGTGTGTTATCGATGCGAACACCATCCACAATAATTAGCGGTTGATTTGTATTTCCTATAGACCGGTTGCCGCGGAACACAATCCTGTTCGAACTTCCCGGCCCTGAATTGGTTTTAGTGATGGTTAGTCCGGCCACTTTGCCTTCCATTGCGTTGGTTACATTCACCTCTCTTGTATTGCTAAGGTCGGTGCCGTCCAATGATTGTGTTGCATAAGTTAAAGAGCGCTTTTGCCTGGTTATTCCCAAAGCCGTTACAACCACACCCTGTAATTCTTTATTTTCTTCTTCAAGAGTTACGTTAATATTAGTTCTTCCGTTTACAGTAACATCCTGCGGTCTATATCCTACATAAGAGATCTGCAGCACAGCGCTTTCGTTTTTAACCGTTAAAGAAAATTCCCCATTATCATTTGTAGTGGTTCCGTTGGTGGTTCCTTTTTCAATAACGCTCACAGAACTGTGCATTAAGGTCGTTCCATCTTTATTCAAAAGCCTTACGACTCCTGTTATAGTAATTTGCCGGGCATTCTTTTCTTCCCCGATTGCAATTACAATAAGATTATTTTCTAAAAGATGATAAATAAGATTGGTTGACTGGAAAATGATATTCAGCGCCTGCGTAATATCAGCATTGGCTAATTTTATGGTTATGGTTACATCTTTAGGGAGGATATCATCGTTATAAATAAAACGATAAGAGCTGTTTTGCTGAATGGCTATAAGTGCATTTTTAATTTCTACGTTTTTAAGATCAATAGAAATTTTCTCCTGGGAAAATCCTTTTGCATGCACCTCTAAACAGCCAATTAACAATAAAAAAGCAGTAAGCCTCATAATTAGCAAGAATTTTTTTAACAGAACATTCCTCAGGGAGGTTTGTATTTTTTCCATACTTTTATAATGAAAGGTTATATAATAGGGATTCGTTAAGGCTATCAAACTTCCGGCTCCCTTGTTTACTTTTTGGGAGAGATGCTTCAACATCTCTCTTTATTTATTTTATTGTTTTATTTCATGGTTTATTATTTTATGTTATAAAATTTTATTTTTTATTTATCCAAACATCAGTTCCTTTAATAGTATAAATAAACCTGTATGAAAGCTGCAGCGCCTGCAAAGTTTGAATAAGCGTCTCTTTCTTAATCAGCCCCGAAAAACGTTTTTGCCTTAATGTTGTATCATTGATATGTATTTCAACAGAAAACCAGCTTTCTAACTTTGGCGATAATTCTTCAAAGGATTCATTATTAAATTCGAGCTTGCTATTCATCCAGACTGTTTCTGCAACTGTATTGTGTTCGTCTTTTTTTAGTTTGGATATTGTATATAAAAAGTTGTTATCCTGCTTTTCAGC
>JBDTZL010000087.1:0-12501 GCA_040005125.1 Ginsengibacter sp. | reverse complement strand
ACATTTGCCCAGTGGAAAAGTTTGTCAGGAGGTGATGCACATTCAATAAACAATGCCATCAGCTTTATTACTTCTACGTATGACCTGGAGCCGGATAGCGTAAGTAATTGTGCTTTTGATAATGCCGGAACTCCCGTAACAACACCAATTGTCATTAACACAGATATAAATAGTAAACCGCGCAGCACGGTAAGCCCGGATTTGGGAGCCTTTGAATTCGGCTATGTCGGATTCACGATAATCGCCGGCAGCAATTCTCCGGTTTGCGCGGGTGATAGTGTAACCCTTACGGTGGATCCCGGAAAAGGTATCAGCCCTCATTTCAGTTGGAGTAATACGGCCAATGTGATAATATCAACACTCCAGAATCCAACTCTTTTCTTAACCGCATCAGGGCAGTATAAAGTTGTAGTAACAGATTCCACAGGATGCTCTGAGACGGATAGCACCCTGGTTACTGTAGATCAACGGCCTACAGCAACTTTAACTTCAGTAACATCCCTGTGTGACTCCGGAGTTGTCTATTTGAACATTACTGTTACCGGAACTGGTACTATTAACGGCACACTTAGTAACGGAGATGATTTTAGCGGAACTGCCCCTTTGATTATAGACACCATTTTAGTTACATCTACCACATCCTTTAATATTATTAGTTTGTCGGATAGTACTTGTTCATCAATCCCATCCGACATTCCCGACACAGTTACAGTAAGTGTTACACATACCGGCGATTGGCTGGGCATTACTACCAACTGGCACGACCCGGTTAACTGGTGTGGAGGAATTCTTCCAACTTCATCTACTGATGTTAATATACCAACAGGCACACCAAAAATGCCGTTAATAACGGACAGTGTTTATTGCAACAGCCTTGCCATTAACACCGGAGATACTCTAACTGTAACCGGCACAGGTACCTTAAATCTTGCCGGTATTCTTACCAACAGTGGTATATATACAGATAATGGAACTACTAATTTTAATGGCACATCTGGCCAGCAAACTTTTTCAGGCGTAACCACATTTAATAATTTAATGCTTAATAATACCAGTGGTCTTCTTTTACCCATTGCTATTACTGTAAAAAAGGATCTTACGATTTCCGCAGGCATCCTGAATGCCAATAATTTTAATATATCGGTAGCAGGAAACTGGACCAATAACGCTTCTGCTACGGCTTTAACGGGGGCAGTAACCTTCAATGGCACAACGTCACAGGTTATCGGCGGTACATTTGCAACCACTTTCACTAATGTTACTATTTCAACTACAGGAAGCACTGTCAGCTTAAATGTAAATGCAAGTATTTTGGGAAATCTTTCCATATCAACCGGTACATTTAACCTGGCAGGTTTTACGGCCAACCGCGCCAGCGCCGGTGGGATACTTACTATTTCCGGTGGCGCAACTTTAAAGATTGGCGGAACGAATACTTATCCGGGCAACTACACGACCAATACATTAGCAGTCTCTAGTACCGTAGAATATTCAGGCACCAACCAAACGGTATCGAATCAAATATATGGCAATCTTAAATTGAGCAGTTCTGCCGGCGCAGCAATAAAAACTTTTCCTGCAACAGCATTAACGATAGTTGGCAATCTTACCGGCAAGTTAGGCTCAGGCACATCTGTTTCATTTACTGCGAGCTCAAATATTGCAGTAAGTGGCAATGTTTCTATTGGTGTTTCAGCTTTTTTTGACGGGGGCAGTTATTCTCATAGTATCGGTGGCAACTGGACCAACAATGGGACCTTCACAGGAAACACCAGTACCATTATTTTTACTGGCATAGGTGCTGTAGTTAGTGGAGTCGGCGCTCAAAATTTTAATAACCTCACCGTTGCCGCTTCAGGAGTTTCCTTTTCCAATAATAGTATCACATTAACCGGTAATCTTGCTACTACAGGCCCAGGTTCATTCACGCAGGCATCCGGTGGAATATTGCTTATGAGTGGAACAGGGAAAACCATCACAGGTTCCGGCATTTCTTTAAATGATTTAACCGTTAGTGGTATTGTAACAACCTCTGTTTCTTTGAACCTTGCCGGTAATTTATCGGTAAGCGGAAGCTTTAGTGCGAGCATAGGGACCATTACCATGATCGGTGCTTCAAAAATTATAACAGGTACCGGAACTATTGGTTTCGGTATATTATCTGTTACAGGCTCCCTTTCAAGTGATGCTGATTTTTCTATATCATCCGGTGTCATAGTCAGCGGAAGTTTATCCGCATCAGCCGGAACAGCAACTTTTAAAGGAACATCTTCGTTGAGCGGAACCGCCAATTTATATAATATTGCAATTAATGGAACTCAGCTTCAATTAGCCGGCAACTCAGTACTGGGAATAGCAAATACTTTTACAGTAATCAGCGGCACTTTGAATGTTACTTCGACCCCGAATACGGTTAACTTTAATGGAACAGGGGCTCAAAATATTAACGGTATTACTTATAATAATCTTACATTGTCAAATGGAAGTACTAAAACAGCAACTGCAGGCATAGTTGTTAATAATGATATAACCATTAATACCGGAACAACCTTCAATTCTTCTTCATACACCCATTCGATTTATAGAGATTGGATCAATAATGGAACCTTCGCCGGAGGAACAGGTACCATACAATTTTCAGGGAATGCAAGTTCAAATATCTCCGGCGTTACAATATTTAAAAATCTTACAATTAAAAAAGCGTCAGGGTTAACAACACTATCTTCCAATGCAACGGTGAACGGAGTATTGAACTTTATCACAGGAATTATACAAACAGGTAATAACCTTCTCATCCAGCCATCATCGGGAACCATTACAGCCGCAGCCCAAAATACAGGATGGGTGAATGGTAATTTACAGAAAAATATCGCTGTTGGCAGCAATGTTTCGAATTCATTTGAAATAGGCGACGCTAATTATTATACCCCTGTAACTATACTATTTGCAAATGTTTCCATAAGCGGTAGCCTTACAGCAAATACTACTCCTGCTGACCATCCGCAGATTGATTTTTCAGGTATAAATAAAGACCTGGATATAAATCGCTACTGGATACTAACCAATACAGGTATTGGGTTTACGACAGCGGCTTCTACATTTAATTGGGTGGCACCTGATTTAGATGCCGGTGCAACAACTGCAAATTTCAAAAGCAGTGTATACGATGGTACTTTATGGGGATTTTCTAATTTTACGTCGCCTTTACCTACGTCTATCCAGGCAACAGGGTTAACTTCGCTTGGGTCTTTTGTAGTGGGAGAGGGGCCTAAAATTACCACATGGACGGGGGCAGCAGGAACAACTGATTGGTTTACGGCACGCAACTGGTTTGGAGGCGTGCCTGATGGTATCGTTGAAACACTGATACCAACAATATTGCAGGCAGGAAGATCTTTCCCGGCAATAAATACCGGGACTGCTAAAGTTGATACTGTAACAATAGAAAGCGCTGCAGCATTAGTCATTACTAATTCAACGCTTCAAATAAAAGGAGCCATCGTAAATAGTGGAACAATTGATGCAGGCAATGGTACAATAGAAATGACAGGCTCTTCAGCCCAGTCTCTTGCCGCCAATATTTTTCAGAATAATGCAGTAAATAATTTAATCATCAGCAACAGCAGTGCGGCGGGCGTCACACTTGGCGGCGCTTTAGATTTGTATGGTTCTCTAACTTACTCCGGTACCGGTATGAAATTAACTACCAATGATACATTAACATTAAAATCAACTGCGTTAAACACTGCCCGGATAGGAGACATGACCGGCAATACCATAACAGGAAAAGTAACGGTGGAGCGGTATATTTCTGCCCGCAAAGCATGGAGGCTGCTGTCAATACCTACCAATACTACCCAAACCATACAAGAGGCATGGCAGGAAGGTTGTGGTGCAAACTTAGACTGCATTACCGGTTTTGGAACACAAATCACCGGCGCAGCGGGTGTTCCTGCAGGTTTCGATGTTTATACAGGCACGCCATCAATGAAAACCTATATGTCTGCGACCAATGCATGGGCAGGCGTACCTAATACCAATGTTGCCGGTATCAAAAGTATGAATGGATATATAATTTTTATAAGAGGCGACAGAAGCGCTACTGCCATAAATTCAATACCTACACAAACTATTTTGAGAACCAAAGGAAATTTATATACAGGCGACCAGGCCCCAATATTGGTGAGTGCAAATACGTTTGCTTCCATAGGAAATCCTTATGCCTCGGCACTGGATATGCGCTACATCACCAAAACAACAATGAAAGACTTTTTTTATGTTTGGGACCCCAACCTTGGAGGGAGTAGCGGTTTTGGAGCTTACCAGACATTTTCTTACAACGGAAGTGATTATGTAGTTACTCCGGGGATGGGAAGCTACGGCGCCAGTGGAACTGTGAATAATTATCTGCAGAGCGGACAAGCATTCCTTATACAGGCAAGAAGATTTAGTGATGGCAGCCTTATTTTTAAAGAAGGCGCTAAAACCAGCGGCAGTGGCCAGGTTTCTTTAGTAGCCGGATTACCTCAACCCCAATTGCGGACCAGCTTATATGGAGTAAAAGCAGACAACTCTGCTTATATGATAGATGGAACTCTTATTAATTATGAAGATGGTTATAGCAACAGCGTGGATGATATGGATGCCATCAAGTCAATCAACACGTCTGAAAATTTATCTATAAAAACAGCGAATACATTATTAGTTATAGAAAGACGGCAAGGCATAGTGCAACAGGATACCATCTTCCTGAACCTTGCCAATACAAAGGTTCAGAAATACCGTTTTGGATTTATAGCAGATCAATTAGGCCGGCCGGGGTTATCCGGATTTTTGGAAGACACCTATCTTCATTCCAGTACACCGCTTAATTTAAATGGAAGTACTGTTGCAGATTTCAACATTGTGAACATACCCGGTTCTTATGCACCTGGCCGTTTCAGAATAGTGTTTAAACAGTTGTCAACCCTGCCGGTTACTTTTACTTCGATAAAAGCCTACCAGGTAAATAAAAACATAGCGGTGGAATGGAAAGCTGAAAATGAAAGCAACCTGAGGCAATATAGCGTGGAAAAATCTGTTGACGGAAATCATTACGCTACAGCTAATACGGTTGCAGCCAACAACGCAGCCCTGAGCAATTACAACTGGCTTGATGTAAACCCTTCGCAGGGTTATAATTATTACCGCATATTTAGTACGGATGTAACTGGTAAAACGGCATACAGCACTGTAGTGAAGGTAAATATGGGTAGTGTAAAACAAATGATTTCGATTTATCCTAACCCGGTTACCGATGGCATTATCAATCTACAGTTTACTAATGAACCGGCAGGGAATTACGGAATAAGGCTTCTGAATAAGCTGGGCCAGGTAATGATATCAAAACAGATCAATCATGTTGAAGGCAACAGTACAGAAATGATACAATTGGATAAATATTCAGCACATGGCATTTATCAATTGGAAGTAACCAGGCCTGATGGAAAAACAGTCAATATAGAAGTGATTTATTAAAGCCGGTTTAAACTATGAACGATGGCGCAGTTAACATTATTGAACTACGATATATGAATTCTTCATTGTATTGTCGCAACTTCCGGCCATAAATTTATATTGCATTGAATCATTATTTAAACAGTAATGTATAACATCTGTAAATAACCTAACTAAATCATGGACATATTTACCTGCTTAAAAAATTCCGGATTTGCATATTTGGAAAATAATTTCCATCAAAATCATAGGGGATTAATCAGCCATAGAATTCATAGCAGAAAAGAAAGGTACGCGGAAATTGCGCGCTACCGGGTATAAAATCAACCGTAGCGGATTGGATAGAAATTTACAACGGGGAAGATTTGCCTGGTTGGGCCTTCGGGAGATGGATGGTTAAATTTGTCTTCAAAAAAGTAAGAATTAAATTGAGTAATAGATCAGCAGGTTTTACAATTAAAACTCACCTGGATCGGGAATGTATCTTCACCTTCATTGTCAATTCATTGCGGCTAGAAGGTTTTGTAATGTAATCATCAGCTCCTGACTGAAATGCCTGCAGTACTTCGGTTTCATCGTCCACCGGCGATAAAATAATTACTGGTATTTTTTTACCATGTGTTTTTCTTAATACCTACGGAATTTCAAAGCCTTATACAAAAGGCATCATGATACCGGAAATAATTAAACCAGGAGATGCTCTTAAATTTTTATAAGCGCTTCCTGCTATCTGCCATCTTATAACATTAGGACCGTCCTTCTATAAGCGAAGCTCCAATGTTTTCAGTGTAAAATATTATCTTCTGCAATAAGTATGGCTATCGTTTTAAAATTATTTTTTATACAGCGGTCCGTAAATCTGCCTGAATTTTTCTCAAATGCTCCTTTAAAGGAATTTCTATTTTTTTATATTCTTTATTTGCAAGCTCAGCAAGCTTTGCAAGCTCATCGCTTTTTTGAACTTTTGCATTCTCCTCAATTTTGGTTAAAACATTTAACAGGAAACCCGCTTGTAAGAGGCCGGTGCCGCCTTTTAATTTGTGTGCCAATTTATAGGCATCATCAAATTTATTGGAAATACACGCCCTCTTTAAGTCCTGCAATTCTTTCGGAGTATTATTCAGAAAAATGGTAAGAATTTCTGAAAGGTATTCGTTGTCATCCATTTCTTCCAGCAGGCTTAGATCAAATAAATTTTCATTATCATATTTTTCAATGATCGCAACAGGATCATTATCGGGTGTATTATCCAGCAAAAGGCCTATGCGCTTGTATAAAAAAGCAAAATCAAATGGCTTTGAAAGATAATCGTTCATCCCCATTTCAAGGCATTTTGACCTTTCACCTTTTAATGCAGATGCCGTCATGGCTATAATAGGAATGGAAAGATTCATTACATCCCGCATATACTTTGTTGCCGCATAGCCATCCATTTCCGGCATTTGCAGGTCCATAATTATCAGGTTATAGTCTTTACTTTTTTCAAGAAACGCAATTGCTTCCAAACCATTATTTGCCATGTCTACTATTCCACCGGCTTTTTGCAGCACATGGCGGATTACTTTCTGATTTACCTCATTGTCTTCAGCAACAAGAAATTTTTTCCCATTTAAAAGCGAGACGTAATTTTTTGAATCTTTACCGTTGAAAAATAATGGATTATTAGTTTTGCTATAATTATATGGAATACAAAATGTAAAAGTGGTACCGCTGTTAATTTTACTTTCAACTAAAATTGTGCCTCTTTGCAATTCCAATAATTGCTTTGTAATTGCGAGCCCTAAGCCGCTGCCACCATACTTGCGTGCGGTTTCGACACTTGCCTGCGTAAAGCTTTCAAATATCTCATCGATCTTATCATTTTCAATTCCAATACCAGTATCTGTTATTCTAAAATTTAAAAATATTTCGTTAGCGGCTGTCTTCTCTATTGAGATGCTGATGTCGATGCCCCCTCTGTGTGTAAATTTTATCGCATTCCCTACAAGGTTTAGCAGGATTTGATTAAGCCGGTATGGATCACCATTTAATGTAGCAGGAACAGCCTCTTCTACATTAATGTTTAAGATTAATTGCTTTTCAATTATACGGTGTTTGAAAATCGCTTTAATGTTTTCCAGTACTTCATTAAGTTTAAAATCAATTTTTTCTATAGCTAATTTGCCGGCCTGTATTTTGGAGAAATCCAGTATATCATTAATGATCACCAATAAATTATCTGAAGAAAGTTTTATAGTTTTGGCAAAATCGCACTGCTCATCAGTTAACTTTGTTCCTAATAAAAGATCGGTCATCCCCTGTATGCCATTCATGGGCGTCCTGATCTCATGGCTCATATTTGCAAGAAATTGTTCCTGGAGCTTCTTTGCATCTTCTGCAATTTTTTTAGCTTCTATAAGCTGTTCCTGATACCGTACTCTCTCCGTTATATCTGTTCCAATTCCGCTTATTCCATAAACTTTGCCCTGTGCATCAAGTAAAGGAAATTTTAAAATAAGAAGGTTATGCTTTCCATTAGGCGTTTCGATGAGTTCTTCAAGTTCAACGGGCTTGCCCGTTTTTATTACTTCATCATCTGTATCTTTAAAATGCTGTGCCTGCTTTACATCCGCAAAATCAAAGTCTGTTTTACCAATTACTGCCTGATCATTTACATTTAATGTTTCTTTAAACTGTTTATTGGTAAGAATATATTTACCATCAAGGTCTTTTACATACATTAACGAAGTGGTATTATCAAGAATGGATTGTAAGCGCTCCTGGTTTTGAACCAGCTCTCCCTCATATTTTCTCAATACTTCTTCCATTTCCTTTCTTTCGGAAATATCTTTTACAATGCACTGAAATCCAACCGGCAGATTATTTTCTACGATTAGAACTGCAGATTGTTCAACCCATTTTAAATCACCATATTTTGTGCGGATACAAAATTCAATTAACGTTTCTTTTATACGATTCTCCACCTGCATCTTATATTTGTCTTTAATCGTCGCAAGCCATTCTGCATCAATAAGCACAGAGAAATGCATATTAATTAACTCCTTCACGGTATAACCCGTTAACTGGAGCGCCTTGCTGCTGGCAAATGTAATCAGGCCATTTAGCGAAGTTGCATAAATCACAACCCCGGCATTTTCAATGAGATTTCGGTATATTAGTTCATTTACTTCCACATTGTCCTCCATTGAATGTGGCTCTGATTCTAACATTCCATGGTCGCGGGCGATATTATTATCCTGCATCATATATGCTGATATTTATCAAACAAAAACAGTAGTACAAAAGGATGTATTACATCTGGCAGGCTGTTTTGCAGATCTGAAATCTTGTGGGGTATAAGCTTCATAAAGATGGTACTGGATTTCCTAAACTAATTTATGTACATCATTTATTATATAACTCTAAATCTTCCAAAATATTGGATGACCGGGGAATGTTTATTACACGATGTACTATTTTTCCTTCTTTGCCGTTTATAATCTTGTAGAGAAATAGATTGGTATCCCTGGTTCGTATCCGAACCTGGGCGATGATTTGCTGATTTTGAAATTTCCTAACGACACAAACCTTAATTTTTATGTCAACAGGGGTTTATTCACTTACACGGTATCCGGGGGCATTTATCTCTCTGCCGGTAATATTTCAGAAACAAAAAGATGTTTTATTAAGAGATTATTATGTCATTAACCATTAAGCAGCCAGGATATGTATTGTCTTCATTGGCAAAATTATTTTATTTCAAAAAATCTGCTTCTTTAACCAAATCATTAACGGAGAAGATAAATATTTTTCTCACGGTAGATCAGTCAACTATAGGAGATCATTTTAATCCAAATGACCCCGCCCCACTTTATAAAAGACAGCTCAGTCACCAGTTTAATCAATACATCATGACATCGATAGAATCCGCCAGGAGGTACTCTGTCTTTTATTATAGGATTACCTGCAAAAATGAAAGTGACAAGCAGTATACCGAGGCGTTTATTTATGCGATCAGGAGACATTTTTCTGCGAAAAAACTGAGTATGATAGAACGGTTTGAGAAATTTAAAAGGCGCAGCTATAAGTTGCTGTTTGCCAGTCTCACGGTAGTGATGATATGCCATGGGTTAGTGCCCATGATTTTACCGGGTGAGGAGGGTTTTCATTCAGCAATTCGGAATGGGTTGGATATTTTTAGCTGGGTAATTCTGTGGCAGCCTATTGATAAACTTGTGTTTTACTGGAATCCTCATCTGAAGGATATTTCAATAATGGATAGATTGGCTAACGCGGAAATAATAATAACTGAAAATGCGTAACAGTGTTTTTATGATCACTTTTATAATGTTATATAATGTTGTTAAATCTCAAACTCATGGCGGGTTTGAACAGTATTATTATACCGGCGCCGGCGTTTCAACTGTTGTTCCGAAAGTGTATTATGAAAGCAGGAGTAAATGGTACAGCGAGGTGCGTTATAATTATGAGGAATTACAAACCGTATCATTTAATTCAGGCAAAATATTTTCAAATAAAAAATTATTATCATATACCATTACACCTTTTGCCGGTATAGTGTTAGGTAAATTAAATGGAGGCACACTTGGCTCGAATATAAAAATGGAGTATAAGAGCCTTTTTTTTTCAGCGGAATCCCAATATACATTTTCAGTTGAAAAAAAGGCCGAGAATTTCTTTTTTAACTGGTCAGAACTTGGATATCAACTCACAAGTCTAATGTATGCGGGCTTTGCTTTACAGCTGACACATCCTTATGAACTAAGAAATAATTGGGAGGCCGGGGTAATGATAGGATTCACTTACAAGAGCTGGACATTTCCTGTTTATGTATTTGATCCTGCAGGGAATAAGATAAATTTTGTTTTAGGAATAAACTGGGAATGGACGCATACTAAATCAGGAAATACCAAATGATCGGTCGCGTTTAATTTAATTAATGGCATTTATTATTTATCAATACAACTGTAACTATGTGGTTTTTCGTAAGCATATCAATTCTAATGATTTTTATTGCATACCGGTATTTTTATACAAGTATCAGTGGGATTAAATTGCGGAACCAGGAATTGTTGCGGCAGGCAGATGAGCTGAACAAACAGCTGGACCTGCTGAGTGAAAAGGAGCGGAAAGCTAAGCGGGAAGCTGATATTGCGTGTAATGCCAAAGACAAACTGCTGTCGTTAATTAGCCATGAAATTCGCACACCCATGAATGGTGTGATGGGGATGGCCACTTTAATGGAAGCAACCGATCTTAACAATGAGCAACTTGAATATATTGAAACCATCCTTTCCTGCAGTAAATCTCTCCTGACCAATATTGATGAAATTTTGATCAGTGATATGTTGGATTTTTCCAAAGTTGATTCAGAAAGTCTGGAACTAAGCCTTAAAAATTTTGATTTAAGAAATTGTATTGAGGAGGTGTTGAACATGTTTGCCGGCAAAGCTGCCGAAGCCGGTCTGGACCTTGTTTACCAAATAGATAAGGATGTTCCTATACAAATAACAAGCGATTATAAACGGCTTCAGCAAATATTAATAAACCTGGTAGAAAATGCTGTCAGGTTTACAAGTCAGGGCGAGGTTTTCATAACCGTTAATTTGATCACAACCACATCCGCAGGTCAGTTGCAGCTGGGCTTTACAGTCAGGGACACAGGAAGTGGCGTATCTGAAGATAAGCTGGAGCACATTTTTAAAGGAGTTCTGCCCACTGATTATTCGACTGTAAACAAACAAATAAATAAAGGCTTTGGCCTCGTTATTTGTAAGAGGCTTATTGAAAAAATGGGAGGGCAGATTACCCTTGCAAGCTCGCCCGGGCATGGCAGTACTTTTGTATTCAGCATTCTCACAACTGCTTCTCAGCAAGCCGTGCCTGATTTTGCAGGTAATGAGATGATTGGTTTTGAAGGAAGCCAAATTCTTATTGTGGAAGATAATTTGACAAGCAATGCGGTTCTTAACAGTCAACTGGAACAATGGAAACTGTTGCCTGCATTAGCTACTTCAGGCAAACAGGCATTGGAAATTTTGTCGCAAGTTTCCGTTGACCTTGTTATTACTGATTTGGTTATGCCTGAAATGGATGGGATACAGCTTTCGCAGTTAATTAAATCGCGCTATCCGAAAATACCCATTATCCTCTTAAACCCGGTAAATGATGAGCGCCATAAACAGTACGAGGAAATTTTCAGCGCTACAATAAGTAAACCGGTTAAGCAGCACAGCCTGTTTGATACTATTCTTACCGAACTCAGGCATAAAAATAATTCTGTAACCGGGAACAGGGCGTCGCATCAAATTCCGGATAATTTTTCTGAGATGTATCCATTGCGCATTCTTGTTGCGGAAGACAACCCTGTCAACCAAAAATGGATCAAAAAAATTCTTTCCAAAATAGGCTACCAATGTGAGATTGCCGAGAATGGCAAGGCTGTTTTGGAGATAGTAAGTCATAAACATTTTGACTTAATCCTTATGGATGTGCAGATGCCGGAAATGGATGGTATGGAAGCCACAAGGATGATCCGCGTATGCCTGGAAACGCAGCCGGTAATAGTTGCAATGACGGCAAATGTAATGCAGGGCGACCGGGAAGAGTGCATCCAATCGGGCATGAATGATTACATAAGCAAGCCGGTTGAATTAACCGTACTCCTGAAGGTCCTTGAAAAATGGGCTTTATCGATAAGGGGAAAAAAACAACATTTTTCTGCAGGAAAACAAGCGCGATGAGTTAAGAATGAAGTTTTAAATATTAATTTTTTGTAATACGACGTCTTTGCAACACAATAATTTGGTTGCTAATACGCTTAATACGTAGCGCAGATAATTTCAGGTTGCGATAACCTCCGGGGAACGTATGATTATTTGTTTTGATACATTAAACCAGGAATTCAATTATAAATCCTAAATAATTACATGAAAAGCCGCATTGTGACCCTGCTGATTTTATTAAATCTGGCAGTACTTCCTAAATTATTTTCCCAAAACGTTT
>JBDTZL010000402.1:0-3726 GCA_040005125.1 Ginsengibacter sp. | reverse complement strand
TAAAGGAAATTTTAAACAGGCATACGAGCACTACAAGATGTATATCGTATTTCGTGACAGTATTTTAAATGAAGAAAGTACAAAAAAATCTTTAGAGGCAAAAATGCAGTATGAGTTTGATAAGAAGGAAGCGGCTATCCGGACGGAACAGAATAAGAGGAATATATTAACCAAAGCCGAAATTAAAAATCAAAAAATCATCCGCGATTTTTCTTTTACCGGAACTGCTGCCGTTTTAGGTTTTGCAGGTATTGGTTTCTATCGCTTCCGCCGAAAAAAGATATTACAACATCAGCAGGCTTTAATGAAGGAACGTTTACGTATTAGCCGTGAACTGCACGATGAAGTGGGCGCCACACTCAGCGGCATTGCCATGTACAGTCATTTAACCAAAGAACAAATAAAAAATGCCAATTCTACTGAAGTGGAAAAGTCATTAAACATCATGCAACAGAGCTCCGGCGAAATGGTAACCAAACTCAATGATATTGTATGGCTCATAAACCCTGACCAGGACTCCTTACAAAAATTAGTGCAGCGATTGGAAGAATATGCCAGGGATATGGCAATGATAAAAAATATGGAAGTGAAAGTAACTGTACCTGCTCGTTTAGCAGAGCATAGTTTACCAGTGGAAAGTCGCCGCAATATTTACCTTTTCTGCAAAGAAGGTATCAACAATGCAGTAAAATACAGCAATGGAACTTTGCTTGAGCTCACTATAAAAGAAGATGGCAAGAAACTGGAATTCTCTGTGAGCGATAACGGCAAAGGCTTTGATGCGGAAACGGTGAGGCGTGGCAATGGTTTGGGAAATATGCAAAAGAGAGCAGATGAAATTGGCGCAAAGCTTACCATACAATCAAAACAGGATGAGGGATCACGTGTTTCTATTCATCTAAAAATTACCTGATGGGTATATTGGAAAGCCTCACTATTTTATGAATATTTTTTGATCAGCTTTGGATATAATAATTTCAGTTACTTACAATGTGATGCCACAATTACAGAGGCTTTGCTGATGAATTTTTACCAGTTGAAAACAGTGTCTATCCATGTAAACATTTACAAAAAACTACAAGCAGTGTGGCATTAGGCACCAGCCATGCAAAAATGAAGGCCATACACAATAACTTTTGTACTCTCTCTTAATTGAATCTCTATTTTTATGTGCCGGGCTTTGGAGCAAATCAGCACCCTTACATACTTTGCACTTGTTGCTTTTTAGTCATTCTCTTTTCGTTTTTTTTCCTGTTGACGATTATATTGCTGCTATGTAAAATCACCCAATGAGGTATTGCGCTGGCTTATTATTCGGATGATCTTGTGGTTGTAAAAAAAACAACCATGAAAAGAAATCTTTTAAAAACGTGTGGCACTCGCTTTCCTTTCAACATGCTTTTTTTAAGTTATGAAAAACCCATTTGCAAAAACACCTGCCGGGTTGCACGCGGGGAGGAAATGAATGTTGGGTATTTTAGAACATTGCATTGCAATGACCCCGGACTTTTAAATGTATGATACAGGACTGCCTTATGGCTACTTCTGACATTATTTCAAAATACGAAGAAGAAATATCAATAAACAAAGACCATCACAAAATGCTGTCTTAGCGCCCGACACTCACCTGGTTTATTTCGCAAATACTTCGGCAATAAAATCTATACCTCTTTGACTAAAGATTTCTTATCTATCTCTTATAAATTCTGCACAAAACATCTCTTTAAAACAAATAAAATAAATACAATGAAAAGTACTATCAAAGCCGCCCTGCAAGGGCCCGAATTAAAAAAAGCCAACATCAATGGCCACGAATTTAACATCAAGCCGGTATCTTACAGGATATACAAAGGCGAGATAACCGTTTTCGGACAATTATCACATTGCCTGTCTTTGCGTGTTGATGACCAGGTATGGTATACCTTCCGCAAAAAAGGAGCAATCATTAATCCAACGAAGCCCAACGAAATGGTTGTAAAAAAAGAAGAGGGTGGCGTTATAGCAACCATCGAAAAAGCAAAAGATGTCGTCGGTTTGATAGCAGGCATATTTGGTGTCGATTCTGACAAGTATTTTGATAAGTTAAAAGAGCTTTCAAGCGATCTAAGCTTCGTAGATTTCGATGGGGACTGGGAAAAGGCAGCCAGTTCATTTTTAACAGAATTAGCCGACAGCGCCACAATTCCTGCCATGCCGCAAGACTCGGGTTTGAAATTGTTCCAGGATTATAATATGACGGGCAATTCTTATGTGATCAAGCTGGATCATGATGTTGCTAAATTACAGGACCTGGGTTGGAACGACAAGGCTTCTTCGTTCTATGCAGTTGTTCCCGAAGGGAAAAAACTTACTCTGCATCAACATCCCGATTACAAGGGCCTGGTACTGGAGTTTGGCCCGGGTAGCCACATTATTCACGACTTGAATATTCACAATTTTAATGATGGCCTTTCAAGCGTTCGATGGGAAAAGCCTTAGTCGTTATACCATGGATAGGTCTGTTATTTATTGCCGTTCAAAATTTGTCCTGGTATGCAAGACGGATTGTATCTATTGTAATCACGGATTGCAAAGTTAACGCACTATCACTTTTCCTAACGATTCACTTTCCTAATGCACATACTTTTTTTGTATGTGCATTTTGTTATTTAAAATTATATGATAGTGCCAACGCATTTTGGCGAATATTTTTAATCCAGGTAAATCCATTATAAGTTTCTTCAGCGATTTGAATTATCAAATCATTATATTAAATTTCAGAAAGTTAAGCAATACTTGCAAGGCGCCACTTCTGAGAGCAGGAAAATAATAAACAATAAGCCAAATAAGGTGAGTTACCAAATCCTCTTGCTTTACTTTGGCCCGTTTTTGTTAAGGCCCAAAGCGGAAAGTAAAGTGAAAGAAGACGCAACCATTTTTAATGTTTGATTACAGGTATGAAAATGATTAATTTATAGAGTTAAATGAAACTATTATTATTGCTCTTTTTTTTATCACCTGTAGCGACATTTAGCCAGGAAACTATCCTTCAGGTAATCGATACTGCTGTTCAAAAAGAATTCTATCTCTACGATGTTAAAGCCAGGGACAATTTTTTTAAATCGCCTGACTCGACAATATACTATGGAGAGAAGTTTGCAGTTTTAGCAAATCAGGGCAATAATTTAATTGCAAAAATTGAGGCTCAAAATCTGATTGGATGTGGTCAATATCTCAAAGGCTATTACGTTGACGCTATTACGACTTTTTTATCTATATTAAAAATAGTCGAGCGGGCTAAAGAAACAAAACTTAAAACCTCCGGTCTTATGGAAATTTATGATGGTTTAGGTTGCACGTATTGTGAAGCAGGCTTTTTTGAAGAAGGCATCCCTTACTTATACAAAGCAAATAACCTGGCACTCGTATTAAATGACACGTCTGGCTTACTCAATGAAACAGGCAGTATCGGAATGTATTATGAAAAGAACAATCAACTTGATTCGGCGGAGTACTATTTGACAAAAGGGCTATCAATGTCAGATGCTTATAGTATTGACTTTTACAGACCCTCTTTGTTATACTCGCTGGGAGATTGTAAAATGAAAAAAGGTCAAATAAATAACGCTGTTGAAATTTGGAAGAAAGTAATTACATATGTTGGCATTGATAATTTGTCAGCAGGCAAGGCATATAAAGATTTGGGCAAGTTTTACCTGGAAAAGGGATATTATGATTCCAGTTATA
>JBDTZL010000390.1:0-3728 GCA_040005125.1 Ginsengibacter sp. | reverse complement strand
CAGCTATACTGCTGGTATCTGAAAAACTTACAGCGTTAAATTGCTTTGGCAATTCAAGCGCAGGTCGCTGGTATTCCTTACCCATCCTGCATGAGGAAATGAAAATGACGGGAACCAACAGGCAAATGGCAACAGGCAATTTGCAATACCTCGCCTGGCCCCGGGTAAACTGCGACATGACTCTTATTAATAAGTATTTCCTGTTTATCTTTTGTCTCATAATCTCTTTTTTATTCATTACAAATTGTCTTTTGTCTCACACGCTCTTTTGCTTATTCGCTAAACTTACTCTCCCAATGAGAAGTCCCTGTTGGTTTAGGTATGCCGGTAATTTTTTCCTGAAGGGATTGGAAGATGACAAAAAGGACGGGTATCATAAATACACCAAGTAAAACACCGGTAAGCATCCCACCCAACGCTCCTGTACCTATTGAGCGGTCGCCAAGTGCCGAACCTCCTTTTGCCCATGTGAGAGGAAGCAAGCCAACAATAAAGGCAAGGGATGTCATGAGGATAGGCCGCAACCTTAATTGCGATGCCTCCAATGCAGATTTAACCAATCCCATGCCCCCCCGGCGCCGTTGCACCGCATATTGCACGATCAGGATCGCATTTTTTGCCAGCAGGCCAACGAGCATGATAAGGCCTACCTGCACGTAAATATTATTTTCAATCCCGCTTAGATTGATGAACAAAAAGACACCCATGATACCACCGGGTACAGCTAAAATAACAGCGAATGGTAAAACATAACTTTCATATTGTGCTGCCAGCAGGAAGAATACAAATATGATACTTAGTATGAAGATCAAACTGGTTTGGGTACCTGCGCCAATTTCTTCCCTTGACATACCCGACCATTCATACGAAAATCCACGGGGTAAATATTTTTGCGCTACCTCCCGGATCGCTTTAATAGCATCACCCGTACTATACCCCGGTTTTGAAAGGCCATTGATGGTGACAGAATTAAACAGGTTATTCCTTGTTACTGTTTCCGGCCCGTACACTCTTTCTAATGATACGATCGTATTAACGGGCACCATCCCGCCACTATTGTTTTTTACAAATACATTATTTAAAGAAGATACGTCAGCACGGTAAGCCACATCGGCCTGCACGATCACCCGGTAGTATTTTCCAAAACGATTAAAGTCTGATGCAAAGCTGCTTCCATAATACACTTGTAATGTTTGCAAAAGGTCACTAACGGAAACGCCTAACTGTTTTGCCTTTGCATCATTCACATTCAGCAAATATTGCGGATTGCCGGTAGAAAATGTTGTAAACGCATAAGCTATTTCTTTTCGCTGCATCAGCTCGCCAATAAAACCATATGCGGTACCGGCTAATTTGTCAAGAGGGCCGCCGGTACGATCCTGCAGTATAAATTCAAAACCGCTGGTATTGCCAAATCCCTGTACCGTTGGAAATTGAAAAAGAAAAATACTTGCTTCTTTTATCACACTCAGCTTTTGATTAATTACTCCCATTACATCCTCAACTTTATTTACTGGCCCTCTTTTTCCAGGAGGTTTCATGCGGATAAATAAAACTGCATAATTAGAGCTGCTTGCATTCGCAAGAATATTAAGCCCTGATATTATGGCACGTCTTTCTACAGCTTCAACCTGCGACAACAGGCTATCAATTTTATCCATTACTTTTTGCGTTCTGTCAAGGGAAGCGCCGGGTGGCAGATTAACAGAACAAACAATAAATCCCTGGTCTTCTGTAGGAATAAATGACGAAGGAGTTGTTTTTATCAGGTAGAATGTAGTAAAACCTATAATCACCAGTGCCACTATGGGGATCCATTTGTAGCGTATAAGAAATTGCAGGCTTCTTTTATATTTATTTGTAGTAGCACGGAAGCCGGCATTAAAAGCATTAAAGAATCTACTCCCGAATCCTTTTTTGATGGCATGCCCTCCCTCTTCGGCCTTATGAGGGCTTTTTAAAAACAGTGCACACAAGGCAGGGCTTAAGGTTAAAGCATTTACTGCGGAAATTAAAATAGCAATGGCCAGTGTAAAAGCAAACTGTTTATAAAACACGCCCGCGGGGCCCTGCATAAACCCTACCGGTATAAATACAGCAGCCATTACCAGTGTAATGGAAATGATAACCCCGGATATTTCATTCATTGATTGAATGGTCGCTTCCCTGGGAAGCAGGTCAGTACGTTCCATTTTAGAATGTACGGCTTCCACCACAACTATCGCGTCATCCACCACTATACCAATAGCCAACACCAATGCAAATAATGTAAGCAGGTTTATCGTAAAACCAAACAATTGCATAAAAAAGAATGTACCGATTATGGCAACCGGCACTGCGATAGCAGGGATCAGTGTAGAACGAAAATCCTGGAGAAAAATAAATACGACAATAAATACCAACACAAAAGCTATCAGCAATGTTTCTTCCACCTGGCTGATGGAATTATTCAGGAATTCCCTGGCACTGTACATATTAAAATACTCAACACCCTTTGGAAAAGAAGCAGACGCATTTTTCATTGCCTTGTCTGCAGCAGTAAGAATATCATTTGCGTTAGAACCCGCTGTTTGAAATATAGCGATGCCAATCCCCGGCTTACCTGCGACACGGGTATTGGCGTTATAAGCAAATTCGCCAAACTCCACACGCGCGACATCTTTCAATTGCACGACCGATCCGTCTGTAGCCGCTTTTAAGATGATATTTTCATAATCTACATTCCGGGAAAGTTTCCCTTTGTATTTGATAACGTATTCAAAGGAAGCTTTGCTGCTTTCCCCGAACCTGCCGGGCGCGGCTTCAACGTTTTGTTCTTTGATTGCATTGAGCACATCCTGGGTTGAAAGGTTATTTGCGGTTAAGCGATCAGGTTTTAACCAGATGCGCATAGAATAATCTTTTGCACCGAATACTGATGCAAGGCCTACGCCCGGTATCCGCTGAAGTTCCGGAATGATATTGATCTTGGCGTAGTTCTGTAAAAATTTTTCATCATAACCTGTATCGGTGCTATAAATCAGCGGTATGTAAATCATACTGTTCTGTTGCTTTTGCGTAGAAATGCCTGCCAGCAGTGCTTCCTGCGGAATCTGGCTTACAGCTCTCGAAACACGGCTTTGAACATTTACAGCTGCCAGGTCGGGGTTGGTGCCTACTTTAAAAAAAACATTTATAGCCATTGATCCGTCGTTGCTCGAAGTGGACGTCATGTAGGTCATATTCTCCACACCGTTGATGGCTTCTTCAATAGGTGTAGCTACGGCTCTTGCTACTACTTCGGCATTAGCCCCGGGATAAGATGCGGTTACCTGCACCGTTGGCGGAGCGATATCCGGAAACAAGGTTATGGGCAAAGAAAACAATGATATCAGTCCCAATAAAGTAAGTATAATAGATATAACGGTAGATAAAACAGGTCTTTCAATAAATCTTTTGAACATAATCTTTTGATTTTAACCCCTTCCCTAAGGGTGTTGTAAAAATTTTCTTTTACGATAACTGGTGACAACTATTTGATGCTATTTTACAACCGCAAAAATTCCTAAACCCTCTAAAATTCCTAAACCCTATAAACTCCTAAACCCTCTAAACTTTCTAAACCCTAAACCCTCTCTAAACTCCTAAACCTTCTAAACCCTCTAAACTTTCTAAACCCTAAACCTCCTAACCCCTAAAGCGGCTTCGCTTTCAACAAACTATCCATAGCCATATTTTGCGGTTGTATC
>JBDTZL010000178.1:0-12645 GCA_040005125.1 Ginsengibacter sp. | reverse complement strand
TTCGTATTTGGCATAACTCCTTTATTGTCCATATTGGATAATGATAACCGGAAAGACCCTTTGTCGTAATTGCCATAGACGCTTACACTGTTGGTGATGGTGTTGCCTGTTTGCAGGTAAGCTTTTACACGGTCTTCATTGGAAGAAACCTGCGGCCCGTTTTTCCACTGCTGGGCCTTTACATCCCAATAGTCCGCTGAAAAACTTCCGTCAAGCGGAGGCCCCCAGGTATCAGTATTATCATATTGCCATTCGTAGGATCTTTCTCCTTGCCCATAAAGCATTTGTTCCGGGAAAAACTGGTACGCCTGGTCCACAAGTGCCGAACTTGTGTAAGAAACACCCACTCCTTTTTGACCTCCCCGGCCCGATTTTGTTGTAATCATTACAACGCCGTTACCACCTTCAGCACCATACAAGGCTCCCGCGCTTCCTCCCTTTAAGATAGTAACTGATGCAACATCTTCAGGGTTTAACTGTGAAAGTATATTTCCGAAATCGACCCCGTCTTTAGAAGTAAAAGTCTGCGTACCAACGGGTATCCCATCTATGACATATAACGGCTGGGATCTTGCTGAAACATCAGCGCCACTGCTTATTGAAGGCAATGTTGTTGTACCGCGGATATTCACCAATACTGACGATGTTGGATCGCTGCTGAGGCTGGTCAGATTTACTCCGCTCACCTTGCCATCCAGTGATTTCAACACATTTGGGTTGGAAGCCTTGACCAGGTCTTCCGCATTTACTTCGCTTACTGAATAGCCAAGTGATTTCTTTTCCCGGTTGATGCCCAGGGCCGTTACCACAACTTCATTCAGGGAAGATGCCGAACGTGACAATTGTACATTTACTATTCTCCTGCCATCAATGTTAACTTCCTGCGGCTGATAGCCTATAAAGCTGACCATCAATTTTGCGCCTGGAGAAGGAATACTGATGGTGTATTGGCCTTTCGAATCAGTGGAGACACCAGTCGTTGACCCTCCAATTTTTACAGTAGCTCCCGGCAAAGCCTCGCCATTGTTTACATCTGTAATTATTCCTGTAACTACGTTTTGAGCAAAAGTCGTAGTAATAAAAAATGATCCTAAAACGGTTAGGATGATCATCGTAAACTTATAGTTCATATTTTATAATTTTATAATTATAAGAAACTCATATTTTATTTTTATCACAATATTTAAATTGTGAAAACCAGCCGGCTTACCGGTTGTTTTGCGAATCATCCTTGTTACAATTATCCGCCAGCGATACGTGCTAACCTGTAACAATTTTTTTTATTTATAAATGTATTGTGCAGTTATAAGTCTTAAGTTTCCCCGTAATTTTTTTCTAATGAATTACTTTGAAAACCGGCGTTTATTCACATATTTATTTAGAATAGGAGATAAATAATAAGAACCATATTCTTGGGGTAGCAGATTAAATAACAATAGCTATTATTTCGTTTTGCACGTTAAATATAATTTTTTTTGAGGAACGAAATAAATTTTTATTATAAAAGCAATCTCCTGTCCAACCTAATAAAATTAAAGCATCCCTAATTACCAGGACTCCACAATTATGACCAATAAGTCCATTATTTTGATTTTATGGATGTGCCGTTAAACAATTCAAAACTTATTTGTTTATTCTGCAAAACGCAGGAACTTTCTATTGAGATGATGACCATAGATGATAGCGTTCTATCCCGGATTCATAGCCGCAATACTCCGGATTGTTGCATGGAAATGCTCTGCCAAAAATACCTCAATTACTTAATCCCAATTTGGGAACTTTTTTTAGCTTTGACAAAATTAAAGTTGCGAATCATTGCAAAGAAAACATTAAGAGATTTTCGGATATTACACCCGGACAGCGATCAGCAATTAAAAGTATGGTATCAGGAAACTTCGAAAGCCCAATGGGAAGGGGCCCAAACCGATTGAAGTTAGAATATCCAGGTGCAGGTTTTTTTGGCTGGCAATCGGATTGTTTTTAACAGCAGAGGGAACCATTATAGATTAATTGTAAAAATAAATTACGACTACCAAATGATTTGGATACGCTTCATTGTAACAGGTCTTGAATACGATAAAATAAATGCAAAAACAATTTAACATGACTATCAAGCCAATAAAAACAAAAAAAGATTATCAGCAGGCTTTAGCCAGGGTTGAAATAATTTTTGCTGCAAAGAAAGACTCATCTGAAGGTGATGAGTTGGAAATTCCCGGTATGCTGGTTGACAATTACGAAAATGAACATTTCCCCGTTGAATTTCCAGACCCTGTTGAAGCAATTAAATTCCGGATGGAGCAATTGGGCCATAATCAATCAGATTTAGATAAGGTTGTGGGGCTCAAAAGCAGGGCAAGTGAAATTCCAACAAAAAAAGAAAACTACCACTTGAAATGATCGGGCAAATTCATGATAAACTAAACATTCCTGCTGAAGTATTAATTCAGGCTTATTAAAGAACACTTCGGCCAACAGTGGAAGAATAGGGCAGCACAATCAAATATTGGTTGTAGCCGTTTATCAGCAAAAATTTGCAATGGCGTTCAATGAATATCATACCGAATAAACTTTGTAAAAAGACCAGGATATCACAAACCTGGTTCTGCTTTCAATAAAAAGATCTGTAGGAAATATTTACCGTTTTTATCACTCTTTACAAATTTATTGAATGCAAGCATCTTACCATTATTTGACCACACTACGCTCCCAGCCGGCCGTTCTTCATCAGTGTAGCGGGGTGTTAGCTGAGTTGATTTTCCCGTATTGATATCTGTAACATATACACTGTTGGCAGCCAGGTAAGCCAGTCGTTTTCCATCGGGGCTAAAATTGAATGGGCCCTGTACAGAATGGGTATTAAAAGTAAGCTGGCTTATCTTTCCATCGTTTGGAGAAACACCAAATATTTGGATGATCCCATGGTTATCTTTTGACAAAAAAGCGATAATCTTTCCGTCGGCTGTAGTTCGAAGCCAATGCCGCGGGCCCAATATTCCGTAAGGGCTATAGGTGAGCCTTCTTTGAATTACTCCCTCCGGCACATTAGGCCGTGAAGAAATGGTACCTTCTAACGGTAGTGGTGTAGACGCTTTTGTGATATCATCCGGAAGATCGAGCACAAACACTTCGGTTTTATTTGTCCCATCAGTGTTCTTTACTTCACCCTGGAAGGCAATAGCACGTCGTTGCCGGCTTCCGTTACTCTTTTGATATCCTTTAACGCCTATCCACCCTTCATCAAAGGCTTTACTGATTTCATTACTGCCCGGGTGCGGGTTTTCGGTCACTGCAGCCACTACAACGGCAAACATGTCACCATTGTTATTTTCTCCGGACGAATCCATTGGAACGCTTACAGCATGCCCCGGCACCATCACACCAACAGTCCGCAAATCCTTCACAGATGAATCAGTTTTCGCGAGTTGTTCCAAAACATAATCATTGTACGTAAAACTGATCCACTTTCCGTCACCGCTCCACGTGTGTGCATGGGTGCCTCCGCGTAAAGCGCCGGGAGTAAAAGGTGAAATAATATTTCGGGCATCCATAAAAATGGGATGAAAAGGATCCGCGATATCAATGGCCACTCCTGTTCGCCGCGTAATGCCATAAGGATTGCTTTTATTGGAGTTCCGGATGCCATGAATAAACAAAACACGATCCAGGGTGGGTGAGAAAATAGCGGCCCCCACGCCCGGCCCATACAATGTTTGATTCTGCGTGCGGTACAGTACCTTAATTTCACCTGTATTCGTATTTACGATGGCGATGCACCCGGTACTACTGATTTGCGAATCATTATTGCGGGTATCATAAACGATCCACTGCCCGTGTGGCGAAAAACATTGCGTACTATTAATAGTATGGCCACCTGAATCGTGCGTGATCTGCATTAGTTTAAAAGTTTTTTGCGGCAAACCCTGGGCCCCACTATAACTTGTTATGACGATACCGGATAACAGAGATATAGTGAAGGCGCAAAGAAGGGCTCGGCTGTTCATGGAAACAATTTTAGTTCCTGCATTTCTATATTTTTTTTCAATAGATTATACTGATCAAAAAGATGATCCAGCTTATCTTTCACAACAGCTGTAAAACTTCCGGATTTGGACCGTGTAAAGGTGGAAATATTCAACCCTGATTTTTGAAGATAATACTTTGCTATAGATGGATATGAATTATGCATAACTTCCATGTTGTCTTTTAAAAAATACTGTACTTTACCCACGTCTTCTGTACTGGAATCATCATCATAATGTTCACACAACCACACTATCAACTCAGGGAAAAAATTACCCTGGATACAGGAAAGGCCGGCTGCACCCGCTTTTAAAGCATCAACAGCATTTATTACATACGCATCATATAAGCCAAAAGAAGGATATGCATTTGTTGCCTTCAGTTTTTCTCTTACCATTCCTATATCCAGGCAAGTATCTTTATGATAAATTACTCTGCCCGTAGCAACGAATTTTCTTAGTTGCTCTGCGGATAATACTCTTTTGTAAGGCTCCGGGCATTCATAAAATCCTAAAGGAATTTCCCCGGTTAATTCAAATAGCCGAAAGACTTTTTCTTCGAAGATTTCCGGTTTTTCGCTTTCCAAAGCAATAAGGCCTGTTACTATTATTGCCGCCTGTACGCCGGTATCATAAATCTTATTGATGAAGGTCGCCTGGGCGGAAATAGTTTCCCCGAAGTTACCGACGGCTACAACCGGAACCCTTGCAGCCGTAATTTTCATTACGTGTTTTACAACCCCTAGCTTTTCATCATCCGTCAGTTCAAACATTTCGCTGGATTGACAATTGGCAAATAAACCTTTTACTCCCGCATCCAGGTACATTTCCGTTAACCTGGTGAGGCCATCGAAATCAATATCCCCGCTTTCTTTGAAAGGCGTTAGCATTACTGGTATAAACTTCTTTTCCGGTCTTTTTTCCATGTGAAGATATTTTTTAGTTAGATGAGTTAAAGCTCATTAGTCCCGTCGTTGTTAATGCCCTCTCTTAATTTCAGGGTTTTGCGAATCTTCGTAATCAGTATGCCCGAGAAAAAAATAACAATTGTACCAATTACGATTATCAGGTTTTTATCCAGGGGATTGCGGAGGGATGCATACTTCTCCGGAATTAATTGTGGCAAGGCCATCCACACGATGACCAGGATACCAATAATAGTGGCGATGAAAGCTTCCACGTTCCCGGTATAGTGACTTATTATTCCAAGCAAAAACAATCCCAACATGCCTGTTGCAAAAATGCCCGACAATACCCACCAGATATCCAGGATACTGCCTGTTCCAATCAGGGCGATACCGGTTACCATACCCAATACACCGAAAATGAAGGTGCTTACATAAAGTACAGAAAGCGACTTCTTTCCAATGGCGGATTTATTGAAATATCTTTTGTAAATATCTTCTGTAAAAACAGTAGCAGAAGCATTCATCCCGGAACTTATTGTGCTCATAGCCGCAGCAAGGATGGCTGAAATAATCAGTCCGAGAGCCCCCACCGGTAATTGCGTGACCATAAAATGAGGCATTATCTTATCTCCAAAATCTGCGGGCTTTAATAATGCAGCAGTTTTTGAAATCATCTCCGGCGTAGCCGAAGATGGCAGGCGTTCAGCAGCAGCCTGCAAACGAATGGTTTCAGTGAGGCCCGGGTGCACCTGGTAATATGCATACAGACAGGTGCCAATAATAAAGAACAAGAGAGATATGGGAACATATAACTTTACGCACAACCAAACCGATCGTGCAGCTCCTTTTGCTGAACTGGCAGTATGGTATCGCTGTACATAGTTTTGATCCATTCCGAAATTATTCAGATTGATAAAAAATCCATACAAAAGAATCACCCAAAAAGTCGATTTGGTGAGGTCCGGAGAAAAGCCGCCCAAACTAAACTTATGATCGTGTTGCCCGATTTCAATGATCTTTGAAACCCCTCCGGGCATGCCCTCAATTACCAGGTATAGGATTAATACCGCGCCGAATGTTTTTAGAACAGCCTGTACAACTTCGGTCCAGATGATGGCCTCCATACCGCCTGCAACCGTATATATTATAATACAAATCCCCATCACTATCATAATTACTGCCATGCCATAGCCGGTGAGGGCCTGAAGGCTAAGGGCAATACCAAAAAATACGGAGCCTATGCGGGCAAGCTGTGTAAGTAAAAAGCAGATGACGGCATACGTCCGTGCCCACGGGCCAAAGCGATTTTCGAAATGGGTGTAGGCAGATATTTCTCCGCTCCTGCGATAAAAAGGGACAAAATATTTCGTTGCTATCCAGGCAGCCAAAGGCATGGAAAGGCTGAATACAAAAGCATTCCAGTTACTTCCAAAGGCCTTACCCGGAACCCCAAGGAAAGTGTTACTACTTAAAAAAGTGGCGTAAAGGGAGAGCCCGATGGCCCAGCTGGGAATTTTTCCTGATGCCTTTGTGAATTGTTCCGCCGTCTTATTTTTTCTCGAAAAATAAATGCCTACTGCCACCATTGCGGCCAGGTAGATTAAAATAATCGAAATATCCGGCAGGGATAAATTTTTCAATACAAATTTGTTTAAATAACTGAGTACTTTAATTGTGAGAAGTGAGTAGTGATCAGTGAGACGTGAGTTTCTCATTTTTTACGTCTACCCTTTCCCGTTAGTTGCTTTACTTTTGTTATGCCTGTCGTCAATAGACTGCAGGTTAAGTAATGCTTCTTTATAGCCATCTTTTAAAAATTTAGAATCATAGCCATAAGTAATAAATCGCATTCCTTCACTCACCCACTTGTTTACATCTTCCATATTGTTGAGATGAATTCCCGGAGCTACTCCATATTTGTTACACTGGGTGATAATTTCCCGGAACGACTCCTCCATTCTTGGATGATCCAGCTGACCTGAGATTCCCATATCATGACTGAGGTCTGCAGGGCCGATCATTATGGCATCAACACCTTCTGTTGAGATAATTTTTCCGGCGTTATTAATTCCTTCTTCACTTTCAATTTGCACAATGGTCATGAGTTCCCGGTTAGCCCATTCTGTATATTCTTCAATTTTATAATCCCGGAATAAAGTAGCGGTAGTAGAAACACTTACGCCTCTTATGCCCATAGGAGCATATTTAACGGATTGAATGATGTGCTTTGTTTCTTCCTGCGTTTTCACCTGCGGCAATACCAATCCCTCTGCTCCGATATCCAGCATCTGGGCCATTTGATGGTATAACTTATCCGGAACACGCACAAATAAAGCGATCTCTTCATATTTAGCTACCAATGAAAAATTACCCAGGGTTTCATAATCGTAGTCATTGTGCTCGGTATCGAGTATGATATAATCCCATCCTTCTGAAGCACACAATGCTACAGCCTGTGGCGATTTAAGTATTCGAAGCATTGTTCCAAAACACACTTGTCCTTCTTTTAAACGCTTCTTTACATTACTGATTTTTAAATTCATGCTAACGATTTTTATTTGTTATTGATAATCTTTCAAAGCCATTTTTGCACTCCTTGTAATTGCTATTGGTTTTTTATCAGCCATAATTCGGCAACCTGGGTGCCTCTCTCTCCTTCACCACAAGTCCATGTGAATGTAACAGAGCCATTGGCAACAGCTGCCGGAGGAACCGGAAATTCATAAATGGGCGTTTTGCCGGTTTGAATAAAATCATGTATAAGATATTTTCCGTTTGCCACCAGTTTCAATTTTGAATTAAAGCGGCCCGTGTAAGCTACACGCAGTATGTAAGAGCCCTTTGGATCAAGGCTATCATACTTTAATATCAATGGGGTATCATACAACGTGGTGACCTGCGTCATCCATGCCTGCGGTATGGCTTGCCCCTCGAAGCCAACAGGTAATATGTCAACCCATTCATCTCCCTTGAGGCTGGCGCCAAAATCGACCAACGGAGACTCAAGGCCCCCGGGATCTTCCGGCCAGGTCTTTTGACATACCACATGCTTCCAGCTTTCCGGCGATCCTAAGTTATCATAAAAGCCACCCGGGCCAGGAGTGGTCCTGTTCAGTAATTTTTCAATCGCCTGCAGCCTTTCTTCCTCAGATGGGAGTTTGCTGATCTTTGCACATTGCGACAGCAGCCATTTTGAATCATGTAAAGGCAAATCAATGTTATCCATAAAATTACCCCTGCCAGCTTCGGCCTCTTGTGGTTTTTTGGTGGTCAATTGCGAGCCAATACTTCCATACAAAGAATCGGATAGCGCAAAGCAACGCTGGCGAAGTTCTTGCATAACCGGTTTTTTTACGGCCTGCTCAAGAATACTTACCGCTTTGCTAATCGATTCGATAGAACCCGTATTTTTTGCCGCAATTAAAGTATCCCGGGCACTCTGTTCCAGGCCTCTTTCATAAATAAGGCGATGGCGGATATAGGCATCATAATATGCCCTCAGCAACCCCATTTGGAACCTGAAATTGCTCGATACTGCAGGAGGAGCATCCTTTTCCATACCCTGCCATTGTTGTAAAGTGCTGTCAACACCACTGTTAACCAACAAAGGGCCCTTGAGGTTATTCTCCAGGCCAATGATGCCTCTCGCAACTCTCTCGGTATAATCAGGCCCAATAAACAATCTTGCATAATCACGGAGTGTCTCAATCACCGGGGTTTTGGGATCCCAGTCCTGGCCGCTCCATACGAATTTATTTAAATCGTCATTGATCCCTTCAGAATAGCTGATGCTGCCATTCGCATACTTTGCAAAAACATTTTGTATTTGCTTTTCCTGGTGTGGCCTGGGATTATAACATTCACGGCCTAACGTAATGGCATAAGCGAGATCCCATTGTGGCACCGGGTATTGGCAACTTAAGCTATGCGTGATATCGGGATACATTCTAATCGGAATATCTTTATTTACAAGTTGACGCACTTTGCGGATAGGTTCTTTTACCCAGGGGCCAAAGACCACCCCACCAAACCACGAATATTTGCGATTAACTTCTTTGTAAAATGCGTTATACCATTTTTGTGACGGCCGAAAAACCTGTGGCGAAACCCATATTTTAGCATGTGGGTGATATTGATGTAAAACCACGGCCAGCCTTTTTAGCCAATTAAACAAAACATCGGGTTGAAGATCCCCGGGATCTCCACCCGGAACAAAAAGCGCATTTAATTTGGGCAATACTTTGAACACGCCGGCCGCTTCATTCAGCTCTTTCTGAACTGAATCGGGGGAAGTGTAATTGCTACCCATGTTTGGATACCACATCCACACATCGAGCCCATATTTTTTACAAATGCGCGATTGTTCCGCAATCATTTTAATAGCCGGAAGTAGCATATGGCTGTTACTGAAATCGTCATCTGTGTTGGGGGGCATGATCTCAATACTATTGGCGCCAAAAAGCGCGAGGTCCCTTATATAGTGATCGAACTGATCAACAGACCATGCATCATAAGCATTTGTTTTCGGGCGGTATCCCAACTGGTGACCGCGGATCGGATAGGTGGGCGAGGAAGAAATATTTAAATTTTCCGGTACGAGGATCCTGCCCTGCCGCAGTTCCATTTTTCGCAGCAGGTACCCGACACCGTACAATGCTCCGCGCTCATCATATCCTGCAACCAGGATCGTGTGTTTGTCTTTGAGAAAAGTTATCTTGTACCCGTCTTTACCGGTTGGAGAAAGTTTATCAAGTGATGTATAAAAGGCTTTCGGAAAAGCAACTTCCTGTTTTGTTATACACACCACAATAAGCGGTTTATCGTTTGTATTGATGTCGCGGATAATTGGTAAAAGTATATTGCTATGTTCCTCTACTACTTTTTGCAAGACCACAACGGCTTCCTGTAGCTGGGCATTATTTTGCCCGGGGCAGAAAATCACGGCATGTGAAAAGTCTGCCTGTTGTGCAAGTGCCGATTGGTGAATCAACATACACAGAAGAAGGGGTAGTATAAATTGCTTTAAGTGCATTTTTGAAATTATTGCATTGTTAAACCTCACCCCAACCCCTCTTCGAAGGAGAGGGACATTATCTGTTTGGATGCTTCCCATGGCTTGTGTCTATGTACCGCGTTACCCATTCTCTACTGCTGTTTCAACAACCACACGTCACAAACTTTCGATTTTTGCCGCCAGTTAATCTTTGACTCCTCGGGCTCATCAAACGTGACTTCGATTTTGCCATCGCTCACATCCTTAACCGGCACCGGGAATTCCTTAAATTCTTCAAGCTCTTTGTTATAAACTTTTGGATCGACCCGCTCTCCGTCTATCCGCAATAAGGCTTCCCCATAACCGGCGATCCTTATAATATAGTGCTCTTTAGGATCAAGGTCTTCATAATTCAGTTTGGGAAAATTTTGAAATAATTGTGTAGACAAACGTTTCCGGCTCATTCCATTATCCCACCAGGCCACATCTGTTGCATCAGCTGACCAGCTTTGAACGTGTGGTTCTTTAGATATATTTGAAATATCGTCATAGTAGCTCCCTTTGCCTGGGTTTTCCCATGTATAAATAATCCGCAAGCGGGCAACCTTTTCCTGTTCCGATTTCATTTTACGAATTTTTAGAAATTCATCATGCAGCCACCAACGGTTATTTAATGGGTAATCAAGAAAATCAAGAATGGCTCCCCGTTCCTCGCCACTTGCATTGTATTTCTTCACACTTGTTTGCATACCGATTGATGTAAATAAGGCGGCACAATAATCAACAATTTTTTGTCTCAATCCGGGATAGACCGGATTTTTATCCGGTTCATTTACGATATCCAAAGCGCTGTCCATTGCATTTTCTGAACCAATTACAATCGCCTTTTCAAGTACTGCGTTAGCTTTCTTTTCAAGACCCTCTTCATAGATTTTCCTACGTCGCGTATAGGTGTCATAATAACAACGCATTACAAGCTGCTGCCAGCGCCAGTTATTTTTTAATCCCGGGTTTTTCAATTCAAGATTTTGCCAAAAGGCAAAGGTTGTTTCTACCGCGCCGTTTACTTCCAAGGGACTCACCCAGTTTCGCTCAAGCGCTATAATACCATTCGCTGCAGGTTCGGCCACCGAAGGGCCAAAAAAGTAACGCGAATATTCTTCCATAACCTCGTTAACATCTTTATTTGGATCCCAGGCCAACTGGCTCCAGGTAATTTTGTTTACATCATCGTGCACCCCATCAGAATAAGAAATAAATCCATCAGTAAACGGAGCATAACGATTGTGGATCTTTGAATAATAGAATGGTTGCGGGTTACAAACTTCGCGCCCTTCGGTTAGAGCATATGCCTGGTCCCAATTCAATACCGGGTACTGGCAACGAATGGTATGTGTAATGTCGGGATAAGAAATATGTTTGTATTTTCCAGGCAACCTGAAACGTGTTTCAGCAAGATCAGGGCTGGAAGGCCCTGAGATTACACCAGTCAGCCATTCAGGATTATTCTCTTGCAGATAGGTATAAAAATAATCCACCTGCGAATTATTAAATCCCTGTAAAGATATCCATACACCGGCGTTGGGATGATACTTTTTAAGTTCGGCCGCGATGCTTTTAAGAAAAGGCATTACATATCGCGGATCATTGTCGCCGGGATCACCTCCGGGGAAGAAGACGCCATCAAGCCGCGGGCATTCTTTATAAAATTCAGCATGCTTTTTAACCTCGGCTTCAAACTTAGCCTTGTCCGACAGATCAACATCGGCAGGAGTCCAGACCCAATAATCAAGGCCATAATCATTGCATATTTCACTCATCTTACGGTTCATCTCTTTGCGTGGCACTTTCATATTAGGGCCGGGCGCATCATCCTGGAAAGGAATATTTTCAATACTGTTTGTTCCAAACAATGCAAGCTCACGTATATATTTTTCAAACTGGTTTACCGTCCAGGCATCCCAGGAGTTGGCCGTGTTGCGATAACCGAGCTGGTGCCCACGGATGGGATAAGCAGGCGAAGTTGCTATCTCATTTATCTTATTGAATACTATCTTTTTTTTCGAAAGTTCCGCAGTTCGCAGGAAATCACCGATGGCAAAAATCACTCCCCTTGCATCTGCGCCAATAAGCCAGAGAATATCTTTCCCCTTCGACTGGTTAAGAATAATCCTGAAACCTTCGGCTTTCATTTCAGGAAGCTCTTCTCCTGTACGTTTGGGTACTTGAAATCCGTCAATTTCATCATCTTTTATTGATGCCAAAATAATGACTGGAGTGTTTTCCTGTTTTGATATAAGCCGAAGATTAATGAAAGTGCGTTGAGCTACTTCCTCCTGCAAAACCCTTATAGCCGTTTCTCTTACGGGGTGTGCTATTGTTGATGAAGCAACAATAGAAGCTTTGCTAAAATCTATTATTTGTGCTGATGAAGAACAGGAATAGAGTAATAATGAAACAGCTAAAATTGTTTTGAAAAAAATTAATTTATACATGCTACCAACTATTAATTTAATTTTTGTTTTGCCACGAATTAAAAGAAAAACTTAGCCACGAAGGACACGAATTTTCACAAATTAATTTTTAACCACAGATTACACAGATTTCCACAGATTACTTTTTAATGGATGTGTATTTATTTCCCTTTTCCAATCAATTTTTTTTGCAACGAATTTTCACAAATTAATTTTTAACCACAGATTACACAGATTTCCACAGATTA
>JBDTZL010000161.1:0-12663 GCA_040005125.1 Ginsengibacter sp. | reverse complement strand
CTTTTGGATCCTTTGGTTTATAAATAAAATAGAGCTTATGAAACGCTCCGCCCGGCAAGGATTCAAGCATTACAAGTGCTGTACCTTTTTGTTCGCCCTTCCTTGGCACAGGAATGTTTCCTTTGCCGATCAACTTACCGTCAGGTGCATCGAGCCTCACTTCAAAATCGAAACCAACCTTTGGAGTTTCCTTCCAGCCGGCGATGATGTTTACCGATTTAATACCTGTGAGATCAATGCTGTCAATAGCAAACCAGCCTTCAGCCTGTGGTAATAATAAATAATTATTGTCTGCAACTTTGACCAGAGTGAAACCTTCCTTTTCTTCTTTGCCCGTAAAAGATACATAGTTACTGCGTAATGCAATGCTGTTGCTTCCTGTGAGCGCCTTCACGTTATTGCCACCTTTATCAGTATAGCTTGCAGATAATATCAGATCCATATTTGGTTTTTGGCTGGCTTCGGGCGCAAAGCTTCCTGTTTGTGGCAAAGATTTCTTTACCACTTCTTTACTGCCCAGTGAAAGTATCCATCCGATCATTTGATCAAGATCGCCTTGTGATAAGGTGGGGTGTGCAGCCATTGCTGTTGTGCCCCAAACACCGGCGCCCCCCTTTCGTATTTTTTCAGAGAGATAGCTCATTGCATTCGGATCTTTGGCATATTTCTTTGCCACCAACACAAATGCCGGGCCTATCGACGAATCTGCTTCTTTGTGGCAACTCTTGCAATCGAGGGACAATAATATATTTTTACCACCGATAGCTACCTGGCCCTGCTGATGGCCCATGGGCTTTGATGCCTGTTCAACTCTATGAACATAGTCTGAAGACACGTAAAGATTTGCAGGATCAATTTTGGAAGTGTCGTTATCTTTTACCGTAACTGAATAATTTATAGGTACACCGGGCAGATAAAATGATTTGTTACCACCCGTGAGCTGTATCGTTACAACAGGCACTTCATTGCCGGCATATACCTCTATTGCCTCACTTTTTGATGATGCACCCTTTGCGTCTTTTACCTCTACAGAAATTTTATAATCACCTGCAGTTGTAAAAGTATAATCCAGTTGAGGCCCTGTTGTTTCTTTTTTAGTGCCGTTACCAAAATCCCATATATAACTAATGTTGTCTTTTTCAGGATCACTGGCATCAACAGACGCTTTTATTGTAAAGGGTAAAACGCCTGAAGTTTTATTCACCGTCATAGCAGTGATCTTTGGCGCCATATTACCTCCGTTATAATCAATGCGGGCCAAACCTGCGTCAGGATTTTTTGCAAACCAGGCGGTACCATATTCGAGTAAATATAATTTCCCATCGGGGCCAACTTCCATATCAATGCAGTTAAATAATTTGATGTGCTCCATAAAAGGTTCCATCTTATCAAAGTCGCCATTGGGCAGCATCGTAACCGCTTTTATCCATCCCCGTATCCAGTCATAGATGAATAATTTCCCGTTGTAATAATCAGGCAACCTTGTTTCTTTTGGAAACATATCTGTGTAATAAACGGGGCCCGCCATGGCATTGCGGCCACCGGTGCCCACCTCCGGAAAATCCGGCGAAGGTGCATACGGATACCAGATAAATGCGGGTTGGGCGGGGGGCAATTCCCTAATGCCTGTATTGTTTCGTGAATCATTGACCGGGTGAGCCGGATCAAATGCAGGGCCACTCTTGCCGGTTGCATAATCATAAGCACGATAGGCATAGTTGTTCCCCACAAAAAGAGGCCATCCAAAATAACCGGCTTTTCGTGCCTGGTTTATTTCATCATACCCACGCGGGCCACGGGTATCGAGGCTGTCATTGTTTGCGTCCGGGCCCACTTCGCCCCAATAGAGATAACTATTTTTCTGGTCAACAGAAATCCGGTAGGGATTGCGATCACCCATAACATAAATTTCGGGCCTGGTTTTATCCATTCCTTTTGGGAAAAGATTTCCTTCAGGAATTTCATAGCTGCCATCATCCTTTACGCGTATACGCATGATCTTTCCACGGAGGTCATTGGAGTTACCCGCTGATCTTCTGGCATCGTATTGCATATGGCCCGGAATATCATTCAACGGCGCAAAACTGTTACTCACATATTTTGCATGTGGTTCATTAAACGGAGTGGAGTTATCACCAGCTGAGAAATACAACAAACCATCATGTCCGAATGCAATCGACCCACCGGTATGGCAGCATATTTCACGTTGTGAATATAACTGCAGAATTATTTTTTCTGATTTTACATCAATAGTATCATTCTCAAAAGTGAATCTCGATAAGCGGTTCACAGAAGTATCGACGGGGCTATAATACATATACACCCAATGGTTCTTTGCATAATTGGGATCTTTAGAAAGGCCAAGTAAGCCTTCTTCTGCATTCACACCCTGGGTATGTGATTTCCAGTAAACATTGAGGTAACCAACCTGCTTTACATTTTTGGTTTCATGATTGTAGAGCATTATTTCACCGCGCCGTTGAATAACCATAATATCAAGATTGGGAAGCACGGTCATTTCCGTTGGCTCAAAAAAAGTTCCCTGCACGAGTTGTGTTTTTGTAAAGCGGCCTTCATCTGGTGGAAGTTGGGTTGTTGCTTTTGAATAATCCAGTTCTTTATTATCTCCAATCGCATATTGAATACCGCCCAATAAATGTTTCAGGTAATTTGGTTCTGTATAGGATTCTTCGGTGTGTCCAAGCTCTGTATAGAATGCGCGTCCGCCATCATAATCATGATACCAGCTCATTGGGTGAAATGCGCCATTGGTGCCACCTTCATAAGATTTTTCATCAATAGTGATCAACACATGTACATCGGGGTTCAGCTTTTTGAAATTATATAATTCATCTGTACGCTGCCACACGGTATCTGTAAAGAATTTTGTAGCTGCAAAATCTTTGTCCTTTATAATAAATTTTGCCTGCTGTGGTTTTGGATGCCCATTAAAATATCCGCCAACCAATCTCCCATACCAGCCCCAGTCATATTCTGTATCTGTTGCGGAATGAACACCTACAAAACCGCCGCCTGCTTGTATATATCGTTCAAAAGAAACTTCCTCCCTGTAACCGAGCACATCGCCGGTAGTGTTTAAAAAAATAACGGTTGCATATTTTTTCAATGAATCTTCATTAAACATTTCGGCATTTGTGGTAGTGTCTACGTCAAAACCATTTTCCAGTCCCAATTTTATAACGGCAGCGATCCCGTTGGGAATTGATGAATGATGGAACCCGCTTGTCTTTGTAAAAACAAGCACGCGCGGGTTACCGCTTTTTTTTGTATTGCATGCAAAATAAAATAATGAGGAAGCTGTTAAAAGCAGGAGAATGATTTTTTTCATTTGACTATCTATATATTTTTGTAAAAATGATGGGCATAAATGTAAGGGAATAACAGATACAGATTGATAGATTTTTCAAAAGGCAAAAATGAAGTAATATGAATAGTTTTTGTTTTGCAGGGTTATGTCATAACCAGGCAATCTTTTTTATTTTCAATTTTGAGGTGGGTTTGTACAAAATTAATGCAACCAAATACCTGGTGAGTGTGCTTCAAAAAAAATTGAACCGGGTACCAGTTCGCGATAGTAACAAAGTCAAAGAAATTGATGAACGACGCAGATCATTTGAAAAAGAATTAACCCAAAGGCACACACGGAAAAATTGTTATCGCAACAAAGATTATGAAGTGATTAATTACCAGGCAGATTGCATGTATAATTACATGTACAGTTCAGGGTTAAACCTTTTTGCCAATAAGCCTGTAGCGAGAGAAGGATCTATTTCTGCGACAAGTACTCCTTCTTTCCCATAAGCTTCATGTGCAAGGCAGGTGCCGTCAGGGCCTATTAAAGCAGTTGCTGATTCGGAAAAACGCATGGCATAATTTACGCTTGCAAAATATATGGTATTTTCCAGCGCCCTCATCATCATGGCCCTTTCGTAATAAGGGTTATTTTTATTACCCCATTCAACAAGCTGCACCCCTTCAGCGTTACTTCCCGTACAATGAGGATGAAAAACAATTTTTGCTTCCCGCCGGGCTGCCCATCTAACGGATTCGGGGTACCGAAAGCCCTCATGACATATACAAATCCCAAACTTCACGCCATTCACTTCGAAGATATTTCGCTCGTTGCCCGGGATCCATATTCTATCCTCACTGGGATCTAATTGGTTTTTTGACTGGTATCCCATTACCTCACCCGTGTTTGATATAACACAGGCAACATTTAAAATTCCATCAGGGGTATACCAATCCATCGGCAGAATAACTGCTATAGAATTTTCACGTGCCAGCTCACATACTTTATCCAATGCTACCTGTAATTTTTCGGGCGTACTTTTTTCAACATCAAATTCTTCTCCCGGATACCCGGGAATATAAGATTCCGGAAAGCATATTATTTCAGCCTGATCTCTTATTGCATCTTTTATTAGTTTTTCCACCTGGAATAGTCCGTCGCCAATAGATTTTGGAAAAGACGGTGACGCTAATGCTACTTTCATAATATATTACAGATGATCAGCGAAGGTATACAAGAATTCCCTGTTTTGCCTGTGGAGGTAATGTAAAAGAGCCGATGCCAGGGCTTTGAAAACTCCCTTCGCGATAGAAAATGTTCATCCGCTTTCAAAATTTTAAACTTAACTGTCGGATAATTAAGCAACCATATTATCATTTTTATCTGTCAGTTTACTTTTACTACATTTGTCAAAATTTAATTTATTTAATATGAAATCTATACTTCTCTCACTGTTATTCGCTATATCCCTATGTAATGCTAATGCCCAACTTAGCGCGCCCGATAACATACAAACGGCAATGGGCCCGCTTGCTATACAGCCTGTTGAGCATGCAAGCCTGATACTTACCGTGAAGGGTGTAACTATTTATGCAGATCCCAACGGCGCAGAGAAGTATAAAGGTGCAACAGCTCCTGATATTATACTCATTACGGATATACATGGAGATCACTTTGATGTAAAAACTATTGAGGCTCTTAAAAAAACGGCCACCATTCTTGTAGTACCGCAAGCAGTGGCAGATAAATTACCTGCCGCCGATAAAGACCATTTGGTAATTCTTAAGAATGGCGATAATACTACACAAATGGGCATTTCCATAGCAGCCATCCCTATGTACAATCTTCCTGAAAGTCCAACAGCTATGCATACCAAAGGCCGGGGCAATGGTTATGTGCTTGGAATAGGCGGCAAGAATATTTACATCTCCGGCGACACCCAGGGCATTCCTGAAATGCGCTCGCTGAAAAATATTGATGTGGCATTCGTTTGTATGAACCTCCCTTATACTATGGATGTAAAGGAGGCAGCAGATGCAGTGCTTGCTTTTAGCCCAAAGATCGTTTACCCTTATCATTACAGGGGTCAAAATGGTTTAAGTGATGTAAATACCTTTAAAAGCCTGGTGGATGCAGGCAATAAAAACATAGAGGTACGGTTGCGCAACTGGTATCCCGGGAAATAAAGAGAAAATTTCAATCACCGTTTCAGTTTACGTCGCAGCCTGCTGTTCTTACAGCGCTCCCTTAAAAAAGTAACTTTGGGGCCGGTTAACAACGTGTGCTTACTAACGTTGATGAGCAAACGCTTCTTGCAAATATTTTACACACTGCTCAAAATCGCAGGCTCAAATCGATATGGAGTTTTTATTTAAAGAGGATGGAGCGTTCTGTGCGCCGGGCTGGCTATCATTACTTTTGACTAAAAGGGTATGTATTATTTCGATATTTTTTTGTCTGCCTTTTTCTAATGTCGCCTGGCAGTAATGAGTGAAGTACTGGTGATCTTCGAGTAAGTCTGATGTTTTTTCATCCCAACTCCAATCATCCAGCGAAGTGTTATTTCTTAATTCAAATTCTCTTTTTAATAATTTATCTGTTCTAAAAAAATCTTCGGTGCCTAAATTGTATATATCAGCATCGCAAATAATATCCTCCAATAATGTGCCGGGGCTCTGCGGAAGTTTTGTTGCCCGAATGCATCCCCCAATCAAATCAATGACCTTTATCTCTACTTCTTTTGCTTCTAAATATTCTCTCATTATAAAAGCACTTCTTTCTTCATGATCTTTAGCTTCGCCAAAAAGGTGGCCGGTATCATGGAACCAGGCTGCCGCCAGTAATACAAATTTCTCTTCATCATTAAGAGAATAATTAGCCGCTATTTCATTCGTCCTCTTTATTACTGTTTGAGTATGATCGAGGTTATGATATAATAAAATGGCAGTTTCATATTGCTTATATAAACTTATTAGATATGAGGCCATATCCCCGGCTAATATATCGTATGTCATGAGTGAATTGCAATTGATGCTTTTAAAATTTCTATAGTCATTTCTTTATAAATTATTTGACTTTATATTGTTCATAGGCGGGTATAGAATTAATCTTATCATCGCCGTAATAAAACCCGCCACAGGCTAAGCGGGGCCGCCTATAGTCTTATCGTACAATTTTCTTTCCTTCAGGCTAACAACGTTTGGCACTGTAAAAGAGTTGCCTGGTCTTTTCATGCTACAATGCCCCCGTGTATTCAACAAGAAATTTAAGTTATTTTTCACAGACTCTGCCGCTTCATGATACGTTATTTTTTTTGAACGTTAAGCTGTCTTAAACTACCGAAACGATTTTTTAATTTCGGCACCGCAGCGTTTCTTAATAAAGATGTGCCCTATAAATATCCATGCGCTTTTAAGACGACTGCTACCGCCAGACATTTTATACACTGCTTAAAATCGCCTGTCTTTGAACTGCACCAAAAATAACAGGTTTTTGTCCTATCCCGACAAACTGCTCTTATGGAGAAGCTGTACCATATTATTATCATTATTTTGTGTTTACCTTTTTTCTCTCTTTGCCGGGGTAACCTGCAAAAATTCCGGCCGAAAAGCTGGCAAACATTTGCCTACCTGGTTTCAGCCATCGAAGCCGATCAATTTGCCATCTCGGACTCAATACCAATAAACAGGTTTGTTGACAGGATGCCCACTATGATTTTTAATGCCGATTCAATTGATGAAGAGAAATTATCAATTGGCAACTATGTGTTGCTTACCGCAAATGATATTTATGTCACCGCAAAATTTATCTGTATCAGCGATCTTATTGTACTCGATGTGAACAATAAAAACAAATTACAATTAGATATCCGTAATAAAGCCGGTGAATTTATGCCGGGTGCTAAAGTATTTGTAAATAATAACAATGCCGTCTATAATAATGATTCTAAAACATTTTGGGTGAAATGAAGAAAGTAAGTATTGATAATTAAGATGACCGGCATTGGGTTGTTTAAGCCCTTCTGTTTTTACAAAAAATCTTTCCCGAAAACATTCAATATGCCGCCAAAGCATTTTTTCTTTTAAAGAAAAAATATGATCTCAATGAAATATTTAAAAACAATTTTTACAAAGCATATAAATAAAAATCATTATACCGGCATGCGTATTTTCTACTTAAAACTTCCTGCAATTGAATTATCTTTTGAAGTATAACAAAGGTATCTGGACAAATTAAATTTGCCTTCCGTCCCATCTGCCACCTCTATAAGTTTTAGTTAACGAAAATAAAAATCACCTGATGGAGCAACCCTTTCAGAATAATTTCGTTTACTCCACAAATTAAATTAATGAAAATATACTCAACCCTTATAATTCTGGCCCTTACAGCAATCCTGATCGGAACATCATGCACAAAAGAAACATCATCCATAATTCCAAATTCCGGGAGAACAATTAAATTTATTTTATATACGAAACAGGACTTTTCAAATGATAATCACAATATCACTTTCTCTTTATTTATAAGAAATCATACAAGAGACCTTTTCGATTCAGCATTGTCTTCGATGAAAATAAAAGACATTCCGGATTCTATGCATAAATTAATATTCGAAAAAAAGGTTCCCAATGATGATGGCTCAGACTTAGCTGCCGGTTTTAATTATACTATTGAAAATGTAGGTATTTCATGGTATATAGATACATGCGCCGCGGGGCAAACATTCAAAGTAGTTGACTTTTCTTTTCAATGATAGTCAGCTATACTTATCATAGCCCGGCAAGGTTACATTAATAACACGAGCCGGAAGTTTCCACAAAAAAGCCCTTTCAAAGAGATTTGCAGGGGCTTTTGATTATTTTATGCCGGACACATTTCTAACCGGCTAAGAAAAAACTTTACTTGAAAATCAGTTTAGCATTTCTGTTGTACTTTATCTCAATTTTGCAGGGTGTATATCAGCGTATCTTCATTTGCAATTTTTATGTGGTTGCATTAATTTATTCTCGTCCAACAAAACATTGAAATTTGAAAAGGGAAGACTAAAAGACCCTTCACGCTAAAGCAATAAGTGATATAATTGTTAAGAATAAATCGAAATAGTATCGTTCCAGTATCAGTAATTATGAAAGCGCCGCGAACTTTGTTAACATTGATGCAACAAGGTGCGAATTAACTTGGATATTAAAAAATAATGACATATTTTACCATTTCGCTTACAATGAAAAATCAAACCATGAAAACAATATCATCCACAATCAAATTGAAAACCAGGGAAGTCAAAGACTACATTTCAGTCATACAAAATGCCGTAGAACTTTTTGAACTTTATAATGCTAATATTCAACTGGAAATATTAAAAGATGAGTTGTTTAAAAAAAGAGGCACAAACCATAATGAGGTAATAATAATGGCTGAAATTAATTTAGCGTCTGAGCTTCAGGAGTTATGTAAGCGGCGTGTGTGAGCGGGTGGTTGAAGAAAGTTAAAGATTCAAAGTTCAAGGTTGGAGGTTGCATGCATGTTCAACTTTAGTAAATGAAAACGGGCAATAATCAATTGAACAATTCAGCAATTTAGCAATAGTCAACAAATTAATAAGCGCCAATATCTCATTTTACCATTCTACTGATTTTTATCAAGCAAACTTTTTACATAATCTGTTGTTATCTCATTCCCGGTTATTTCTTCAAGGCCTTCGTAGTGTTCTGATTTTTTTTGCAACCTCCTTCTATCTGGTGTAATTCCTGTTCCATTACACAACTATTGGCAAGAGGTATTACTTCATTCATCGCAAAGTGACAAAAAAGGCTGTTATGGAAGATCAGTTCAATATCGCTATCGTCTTTACAAAAAAAGTCATAGGTAAATTCAAGAATAAAGCCTCTAACTGCTTTGGTTTTTTTGAAGTAATTGATTTGTCCGGAAGTTATGGTGATAACTTCATTGGCCTTTAATTCAAATGTATTTTCATCTACAACAATGGTTGCACTGCCCGAAGAACACCAAACCAAAACATATTTCATAATACGTCCTGGCTTTTTTAAGTCAGCAGTTTTATTTAATGGTATTATCCCGATCATTGGTCAGTTTCTTTTCCCCCGGGGTGAAAATCTTCGCCTTAATTTTAGCTGATATTTTTTGAATGAGATAATTCCTGTTTTTATAAAAAGCGAAACATGACAACTATTTTATTAATTGTTTAAATCTTTTTAATTCAGAAATCTCCGGTGAGGAAAGCAACTCATTATTCTCATATTTCAACTTAAGAAACAACACTCTTTTGTGTTGAGGATATTTCTCAAGGATGGCTTCTATCAACAGGCCTGCGGTTTTGTCTTTTTCAAACAATGGTTGCGGTGGCGGAAGCTCTGATTTATATCTTGTGGGCATTCTTTTTATTATTGCTTCCAGGGTACCGAGCTTGCTTAAAGACATATCTTCTATTTTAGAAGCTTTACTATGCAATCCCTCTAATTGCTTTTTACTAAGACTTCCTCTTTGCTGGTATTGTTTATACAGGCTTATAATGAATGATGATACAGGATAGGCCATGATACAATCTTCCAGCACTTCATTGACAATATCAATTTTTGGTTTTTTAGACTTCATTTATATTAAAGGAAAAATAAATTTAATAAAGTGTACAACTTCATATACGCGTACCAAATGATCTCATACATTATACAAATCCAAAAAATACTGCATGAAAAATGTTAGGGACTATTTTTTTGATACAATAAAAAATGTTGAATGGGAAGAAATTCTCCATCGTAATAAAGTTTAAAACCGTTTGCGGCCATTTCTTTATTTACCTGTGCGACAGCCATTTTATGCAAAGGTTTTATAGGGATGTTCGGGTCTTCCGCCCTGTATTCCAGAAGTAGAATTTTGCCATTTTTTTTAAGGGCCTTATTTATATATTGCAGCATTTCTTTAGGGTATTCAAGTTCATGATACACATCAATCATGATGGCCAGGTCAATTGAACTGTCAGGCAGGTGTGGTGATTTGGAATCGCCTTTAATGACCTCTACATTGCTGCTGCCCAGTTCATTTTTCCTTTCATTTAAATAGCGGATCATTTCATCCTGTATTTCCACTGCGTATACTTTTCCCTGCGGAACTCTCTGGGCAATTTTGAAGGTATAATAACCCGTACCGGCACCAATGTCTGCCACTGAACTTGTTGGTAAAAGGTTCATTTTATCGATAGCAAGATTTGAATTTTCTTCTTTCTCCCGGTCTTTTCTGTCGAGCCATGCAGCGCCGTCTGATCCCATTATCTGTGCAATTTCCCTGGTTACATAAATTTTACCGATACCCCCCTCAGAATGCTGGCGGTAAGTATAATTTAACTGCGGGTTTATAAATGTTTTATGGGGCCTCTTTGAGGAATTGCATGTCCCGAAAGAAAAGATAGTAAAAATTAAAATTGAGACTGCTGATAATTTCATAAAGCTGAAGATAAAATTAATTCCTTCTACCTGTTTATATAATTTTTTTAAAAGAATGATTGCCTGGCGATTGAATAAAATACTGAAATAGAAAATAAATTACTTCGACGGTTTTTGCCACAGTTTCCATATGCACTGAAATATCCTTTTAGCCATAAATTTCAACTTAAATAATACGCCCGGTGCTAATTTGATTTTCTATCCGTAAATACAAGGATAATAACCTGTTTGATTTTGAAATTTAGCAAAATAAAAGCAATAAAAAGCAAAAGTCGCTACAAAAGCGGCTTTTGGTTTTAAGGTTTGTAATCTGGCTGGGATCGCACTATATCGTTTTAGATACTGATAAAATCTACGTTTCTTCCAACTTCAAATGAGTCTGCTAGCTGTATAGCTAATCCCGAATTACCTGTTAGTATCAGACCCAATCAAAAATAGTAAAATATTTTTTATTTCGTCGGCGTAAATTGCTGTTAACACCCTTGCCAAAAGAAAATCATAAAATCGAAACATCCATTCATTTCTATTGAACTCTCTCATTTTCTGCCCGCTTTAAGTATTTGTTAAGAAATAACTAATACATTTAAGAACTTATTTTATAATTCCAATCACCTCTAAAATTATTAGTGGTTAGTTTTATATTCTCCAAATCTGCATCCTCTACTTTTATACCTTTTTCATAAATTCTTTTATCAGCTTCGGCTCTAACTATCAATCCTTTTTGAGTCGTGGTATTTGCTATTAAGTTTACAATTACTTCCAGGCTTTCCAATGGCTTTGCGCGCCAATTTTTGGAGATAAATGAAAACATCCTATGTTCTATTTTATTCCATTTGCTGGTGCCTGGTGGAAAGTGGCAAACATGTATTTCCAATCTGGTTTCTGTTGCTAATTTTTGTAATTCTTTTTTCCATAACCTGCTTCGTGAACTATTGCTTCCACCGCCATCGGCAGTAACCAAAAGTTTCTTTGCTGAATGATAGTGCCCTTTACCCATTTGTTGCCACCAGGTTCTAATACTGTTTACTGCAAATTCCGCTGTATCCTTACTGATGCCTACGCTTACCCATCCTTCATTTTTTGCAATATCATAAACGCCATATGGAACAGCTTTCCCAAGCTCTTTATCTATAAAGTCATACACTTTTACATGAGACGCTTTACCTTTCTCAAGCCACTCTGTACCTGCATTTTTAAAGTTTCCTATCAGCTCTTTCTTCTTACAATCTACAGATATTACCGGTGCATCATCAGTCATAAAAGATAGGGCTGTTTTATTGATAAACTCAAATTGCTCATTTCTGTCAGTGTCATTTCCTCCTTCATCTGTTTTCTTATTCCCCTGCAAACTATATCCCATTGATTTTAATAATTCTCCCACCGTTACATAGCTTACAGAATATCCTTTTTTCTTCAATTCCTTTTCTATTTTGCGTAAGCTTTTACTACTCCATAAAAGCACTCTCATAGGATCACCTCTGGTATGAGGATTTACAATTGATTCTAATGCTTCCATAAGACCACTTTGATTTTCTCTATGCTTTTTACGGCCACCGCCAGACTTCCTTATTTTCTTTGATGAGCTATCTTCTTTTACTACCTCACCCGAAGCTAATTCTGCAATTCCCTTATCAATTCTGACTCGACTTACTCCAGCCAATTTTGCCACCAGTTGTTTGCCACCTCTTCCTAAAGTTTGCGCCTCACTGGCAAGGTATAAGCGGGTAGTTTGCTCATTCAAATGGGGGAGGATTGCTTGATATTTTTTTTGTAATACCTCATCGTTAAACATAATAGTAAGTTTTGAACAAATGTACTACTTATTTTTTAACATACACTAAGTATGATTTTTAAAAGATAAATTTGCCATAAATGTATATTATCATGGGAGCA
>JBDTZL010000061.1:0-12795 GCA_040005125.1 Ginsengibacter sp. | reverse complement strand
ATTACTGTTTTGTATTTTGGTAAAACAATATCCGGTTTGCCGGGCAACTTTTTATCGTGGAGCTTATAACGAAATCCCTTGGCATGCAAAAATCTTCTCACCTGCATTTCCGGCTTTGTATCCTTGCCTTTAATGCGGCTCATATTATAGCTTCTCGTTTCTTTGGAATGTACATCTGCCATATCATAAAGTTAGAAAAAGGTAAAATTTTATCTGTAAATGAAAACAGCAGATTGCTGCCGGTAAATTTGGAAATAAAAAATCGATCAATGAAAGGTAATTGAAATGACTTTGCCTGGTCGTGAGTTTATGGATTAATTACTCATTTTTGCTCAAAAGCAAATAAAGCTGACCTGCAATACAGTAACCAACTTATAAGTTTGCGCAAATACTGATGGATGTTATGCCTTTGGGAAATACAAAAGTGGGTTATTGCTTTGATGATCGATCTTTCTTCTAATCGAAGTGGAATCGGTCTTAGAATTATGTAAGGCCTGTTTAATTAAACTTTATATCTTTTAGGGTATAATTTGTATCACTTAGCTTATTTATTCCCTTTAGAATTTTCCCCTTGGTGGTATTTGAAATATTGCCTCCACTAAGATTCTTTGTACATATTTTATTTATAGTAGTAGTACTTACATCACATGCTTTGCTAAGTTCTGCCTGGCTTACACCTTCCTTTTCAAGGATTTCCTTTAAAAAAATACCCATTGTTCCGAATTTGTGCAAATTTATATAAATTTGTATGTAAAAAAATGATTTTGTATTAATAATTTAGTTGCTTTTATCGTTGTAACAATATATCTTTATTACCCTTTTTAAAAGTGCTTCTATGCAGCAAAGAATAAATGCAGTGCCAGGTGGTCCAATAAAAGAAATCAGCGCAGGCGCAAAAGAATTGATTAAAAATTTTGAGGAGAAGCTTTATGAAAGACTAAAGGCTTTAAAGTCTGCGCGTTCCTATGGGTCTCTGGATGATATTTTAGTATCAAAATATAGGTTAACTAACCTGGAGAAAATTCCTGGTTTTGAAAATAAAACTGAATTTATCACAAAAGGAGTTCGCGGTAATATATCAAAGGCCGAAGGGAAAATTTTGACATATAAAGAAGCTGACGAGTTAATACAAAAAGCAGCTAACGAAGAGCTACCTTAATTTATAAATAATTATATTATTAAAGCCTGTTATCACAGGCTTTTTCTTTAAAAAGAATTATGACTAATGAGGAGCAAATAGCGCAAGGGGAAGTTTTCCGCTTTTTAGGAGATACCTCTCACATTTTCAACTATATAAAAAAGTATTCAATCCTGGTTGAAGAAATACTGCCGGCTCATAAAGCGCCTGTTCATCCTGCTAACGAATTAAAAAGTTTAGCCTTCCACTTGTATAATAGTGCCCTTTTCCCTACTGATGTTTCTACAAATATTCTCGAAGCTAAAGAACATTTATGCCGGGCATTTTATGATCTGCATAATATCATTATATCGGCTTACATTGAAAAAATCAGAGAAAACCTTACTTTTTATAAACGTACTACTTTAGCAAACTCCTTTCCTGAATATGCAAATACCATAAGGCCTGCAATGCGCGATATACAGGCTGATCTAAGAGAAATAAGAACGAATAGGAATACGGATATAGCCTTACTGAATACTGACATAAATACCCTTACAGAACAGGTAACAGCAATGGCCCGGTTTGATGATATCGTTGAAAGCATGCAGCAGGAAATGAATTTATACGAAGCGGAGCAAAAAAGGAAAAATATCGGGGACAAACTTTGGGATGTTGCCAAAATTTTGATTGGCGCATTAGTCGGTGCAGTAATTACTTATTTTATTATAAGCCATAATTCGGAAAAAAATCGAAAAATTGATCCGCAGATTATTAATCGGGATTCTGCTAAAACAAAATAGTTAGTTCATCATGCCTGTTTATATCAAACGCGCATTTAATTTAAGATATAATTAATCTCATCTTTTTGGTATAGCTCGTTATCTTCATTGAGCCATTGGCTCCATTGTTTGATTAGTAAAGCCTTTTTTATCCCAGGTATTATCAGCCTCTTTAATAGCCTTGTCAGCAAAATATTTAGCAAGAAACCGCCTTACATTTTCAAGATCATCATCCGCTATATTGGAAGAATAAAGCTTTAATAATTCCTGCTGAAGATTACTTAATGGTTGTACTGATTGCATACTTAATTTATGAATCGTTAAAATTAATCAAATTTAAAATAAAGGCACACATAGTTAACCGGATATTATAGCTTGTAACGAAATCCATTAACCTATAAAAATCTTCTCACCGGCATTTCCGGCTTTGTATTCTTGCTTTTAATGGCCGCCATATTTTTACTTCTTATTTCCCTGGTGTGCACATCTGCCATTTTGCAAAGTTAGCTTATACAATAATTGTAAAATGTAACAGTTATGATAAACAGAGTTGATTAGAAGTAAACAGTCTATAGTTTTTTTATATTTGTGTAAGAGATTGTCCTGATATAGGAAAAGTTACCTGTCAGGATGAATTTGTAGAAAGTACTAAAAAGTAAAATATGAATACAGCGATAATACGCCAACGGCTACATGGTTATCTTGAAGCTGCTGATGATAAAAAAATCAATGCCATATATACAATGGTTGTGGACGAGATAAAAGAAACCATTGTTGAATATTCTACGGAATTTAAAGCTGAATTAGATAATCGGGTTAATAATTATTTGAATGGTGGCAAAATGGTTTCCCCTTCGGAAATGAATAAAAGACTTCGGGCAATACGAAAAAAAAGAAAGTAGTATGGCTTATAAATACACTTTGGATCCGGTTGCTGCTATTGAATATGAAGATGCATTTAACTGGTATGAACAGCAAAGTGTAATTGCTGCTGATAATTTAATCGTGGCCGTTCAGGATGCAATTGGGGCTATATGTGATAACCCCTATAGATACCGCAACCTGCACAAAAACTAACGCGAGCTTACCCTAAAAAAATATCCTTATAATTTGATTTATTTTATTGATGAAAATAAGAAACTGATTACGGTTATCTCGTTGTATCATCATAAGCGTAATCCCAGGGGCAAATATGATAAGTCCAGGTTGAATAAAAAATAAACATTATTGTTTCGGCGGGTTTTCACAGCGGTTGCCCTCTATCATATCTTATCTTTGCACGGTCTACCGCAATGCACCCGCCCGTTTATTCCTTAATAAACTGCTGCGTATTTTTCAAATTCCCCGATTGAAATGAAATTGAATAAACTCCCGCCGGTAAAGCCGATGTGTTAACAGAAGCCTCAATGGTTCCGGCCTTCAGTTGCAATTTTATTACACAGTTTCCTTTCGTATCAGCCATAGTTATTTCTGTTCCCGCAGGTGCACCGGCCAGCCTGATAAATAATTTATCTTTTACAGGATTTGGAAAAACAGTAATTGCATTACTCATGGGCGCGGTAATTGCTATTGTTTTGCTGTAAGTAAACCGGCCATCAGCATCTACCATTTTTAACCGGTAATAATTGATTGCTTTTAAAGAAGTGTTATCGGTGTACTTGTAACTTTTAGTGTTCTGCGCATTGCCGGATGCAGCAACATTTGTAAGCGGGTTAAACGATACCTGGTCAAAACTTTTTTCTATTGTAAAGTATTTTGCATTGATTTCTCTTTCGGTGCTCCAGCTAAGGATAACGGCTTTATCCTTATACCTGCCATAAAAATCAAGAGGGGTAACAGGTAAAAGAGGTCTGTAAAAAGTAATGGCTCCGTTACTTTAAGAATTTTATCAAAAAAATTTATAAATACGATGGGCTCGTAAATATAAACATAACTATTAAAGCATTTGAATTCCTGTGTTCAGGTAGCTTATCCAGCATAATTAACTTCTTTACTGCTCTATCAACTTTAAGATTAAAACGTTATTAATGCAGACTATTACTTTAATGAGTATCCTGGATAAACTCTAACTGCCTTACAATTGTTTTCCATGCAGAAACCAGTGTATTTAATTATAGGTTTTTTTTGCTGTTTTGTCTTAAAGCCGCGGCCTGGCCTTATTAAGGACCGATGCAAAAAGCCCCTGCATTCAGAGGCTTTTTATATAACTAAAATATCGCTTTAATGTTTTAATGGCCTCTTGTACTGGCTTAACTCGACAATTTTTCCATCTTTTATCAGGTTAATATCATGGTAAGCGGCAGAATCTACTTTGCCGGTTTTATAAGTATCATATTCATCATACCAGGTTACGATGAATGCATTTTTTTTATCCGTCGCGTACATTTTATGCCATGCATCCATAACGATGCGTACAGAACTCAGGCTGTCGCGGTAAGTCTTCCACAACTTTATGATACCTGCATTGGGTAACATGAAGTGGGCGCCGGTTGTCATGTCCCACGATAAAGAATCCCCAAGGGCCTTGCTCATTCCGTCATAATTGGCATCAGCCCAATCCTTGTACGATGTCAGCACCATCCTGAGATCCGCATCTGATACATCGTTACTAAAGTTACTGGTGTAGCGGGCAGTATACGGAAGATCCACAGCAGGTTTAGCTGAATCCGTAGCAACAACAGGTTTGTCCTCATCGGTAGTGGCCGATTTGTCTTTATCATTGTTACATGATAGTAAAAATGCTCCCAGTGAGAAACATAAAAGAAACTTGTTCATAATGATTGTTTTTTGGTTAAAGATGAATATGAAGTTACCAGGGCGGGAATTAAACAGGAATGGTATAAAAGAAAGGTAATCATTATAACACGTAGATGAAAAATTAATTTGAAAAACAAAAGTTTGCAGGTAAGCCTGCCATTATTTTTTCATTTCCTGAAGCATCAGTATTATTTTATCAAGCTTTTCAACTTCAATTGAATTTAACTTCTCCTGTAATGCTTCAATTTCCCTTTTGGCTTCTGTGTTACACTCGTAATCTTTTTGTGCCTGCACCCTGTCTCTTTCACTTTGCCTGTTCTGCGACATCATAATTATAGGTGCAGCGTATGCAGCCTGCGTGGAAAAAAGAAGATTCAGCAAAATGAATGGGTAAACATCCCAGTGATGCGTAAAGGCAACAAAATTTAATGCCATCCACAGGATCACAAAAATGGTCTGTGTAATAAGGAAAGTCCATGAGCCCATACCGGTAGCTACCTTATCGGCAAGCTTGTGACCAAATGATAAACTTTCGTGGTGCAGGTCATGCCATGTTTTGATGTTGCGCATTTTATGAAATTTGGTTGTGTGTTAACGATGTTTTGCCGAAATATTTATTACACGAATTGCTGCGAATTACACGAATTAAAAAAAGCAGCAAGGTTATTCGTGCAATTTTGTGCATAAAATTTGTGTCATTATCTCATTCATTTTTGTGCACTTAACATTGCTTTAGTTTTGATATGTTGGTGAAGATAATCTCTTAAGATAAATATCAAACGGGGGTCAAAAATTTGTTAGTAAAATTTCAGGCCTGGTATCCTTGCCTTTCCTTATTCGCATAAAAAGATACAAGTTATTGTAGCTTCCTGTTTCTTTGTTAAGTTCCGGCCGGTATCTGTTATAATTCTAATTTAAAATAAACACTACACTATATGACTCAACCCTAACTGTTTAATAATGCCCAGGATAAGCGCTACATTAACATAATATTTCCGGATTTCTTCTTTATCACCGGGATCATAATCAGATGGCTCCAGAAGATCCTGGCTGGCAGGAAAGGCAAAATAACAATGCCCGGCTACAAAAGAAAATGCTGCCAGGCTCCGTGAGTGTTGTCTGAGGTTTATCATTTGTTGCCTGAATGCGGGTGAAAGTATTTCCATTGCCTGCGATTCATATGTTGTGCACACACGGAAGTAGTGCTCAAAATCCTTATCCTGGAAACGTATATCATGAATACGCGGCATTGGCATAAGCAGGTATCGTTCATCAGATATTGTTGCAGGAAGCTGTTCTTCACCACGCGCCCATACATATGTGCCACCTGTAAAGCGATCATTTATTTTAACCACAAAAAATAAACCTTTAAAAATGGTTCTCTGCCTGTTAACGTCGTCATACTGCGTACAAATTTCCGAACAATGGAAACTTACATTATTGATGACCCCTGCCATATAATCGCTGCCATCAAAATAATCGAAGTACCTTCTGAATAAGCTGCTTGCTTTATATTCTCTTTCGGTAATTGATTCATCGGGTTTATAAATAATTCCGGGGCTAATATTATTTATGATCTCTTTAATAATAAATTCCTTGAAATCCCTTTTGAAGATGTCATTCTTTTGCGCATACTTGACTAAGGAAACTATAGGCAGCACCATTACAATAAAAAGGAAGCCTTCATAGCCTTTCAATAATTTAAGCTGCAAACCAAAAAAGAGTATTACTATACCCATAAGAAAAGATACCAAACCCACAATTCCCCAGTTGTCCGCAGTTTTACATTCGGCTCTTAATTGGTCAATGTGGGGCGCCAGCTTAAGTGTATAGAAACTATCGAAATCTGCTATTTGATCCATCTGCCTGTTTTGGGATTTATACAATTTAAAGTAATTGATTAGAACATAGCATACGAAATGTAATGCATGTAAAATCTTCTAGCAATCATTTATATAGACGCCTATGTATAAGGCAACAGGTATAAGTTTCTAAGCTATTTTTAGCATCCTTTTATTTAGCCTTATTAATTATAATACCAGGAATCAATTTATTTAACAATTTGAAATTCTGTAATGCCCGGATGCGGCTCGTTAATTGCAGCAAACATATATACTATTCAATCCTGGTTACACATTCCCCGCTTCCCCCTGAAACTGCAGATGTATTCTTTAACAATTATAAAAAATCAAATGAAAAAATTTTTATTTCTATTACCTGCCATTATGTTTATGATGGCTGGCTTACCAGCATTTTCTCAAAAATATAAAACAGCTTCAGATACTGTCAATCTTAATATTGAGTATACAAAGGTTACAAACGATATTGCCGAACTTACTACAAAACTTAATAAAGCACAGGACGAGTTAACCCGCTATACCAGGAAATCCGATGAAGCAACAGCTGATGCACAAAGCACCGCTGCAGCAACTACCGATAAAGCATCCCAGGCTACTAACGGAAGTGTAAAAGACGCCCGAAGGGCAAAGAAGGAAGCGAGAAGATCGGTAAAAGATGCAAAAGACTCCAGGAATGCTAAGAATAACCTGGATGATCAAAATAAAAAGATTGAAAAGCTTAATGCCGACCTGGCAAAAAAGCAGGACAGGTTAAAGGAACTTGATGCTATGCGTGCTTCGATAAACAGTCAACCACATTAAGTGATGAAATAAATATTAATATGATGCAGCTATTATGAAACTTAAATGCATTAAGTTTTATTTGCATTCATCAATATTTCATCTTCGGGCATTTTATCATATTCGTTTCCCCAAAACTATAGATGACCCCGATAGCATTCGTAAAAAAGTGATCTTTCTTTGAAGGGTTGGCTGACTGGCTAAAGCCATCCAGGTAATCCGTAGAATTAAACCGGTAGGTAGTTGCGAGATTCAATGAAATATTTTTTGTAAGGGAGTACCGTAAACCTGCACTCACGGGAAACCCGACAATCCCTTTTGGTAAGCTATGGGCGGTGTCTGCTCTAAGCCCGGCAGTTATCACTGACTCCTGGCCAAAATAAGCAAGATTAAAATTGCTATAATCTCTTTTAATATGCAGGAAAGCATATCCGACACCTGCAGAAATATAGGGTGTAAGCCGTGGCCCGTCTTTAGTGCCCGGTGGCACTATATTCCATACAATACTTTCAGAGATTTCGGTAACCGGTGTTGTGAATTTTAAATTCCGCTGCTGCCTGTATGGGGGTTTTGGATATCTCGATTCGTCTCCCTTGAGACTGCCCAATACAAGATTGGTTTTTAGAGAAAAAATGTCGTTTAATTTATGACTGGCGTAAATGCCTAAACCCGGCGTTATTGTTTTAAACGATCCGATCTTTTTTGGAGTGAGGTCTCCCTGGTAAATGAAGGTGGTTGCGTCTGCACCCAGCTCAAGTTTTGAAATATCAAATTGGGCTGAAGCAGTGAAGCCTGCCAGGCATAAAAGAATAAATACGGGCGGTTTTACTTTTAGGGCGGTTTGCATTGAATTAAATTTTTAGCTGTTATAAAATTCTTCACCAAAACCAAAACATCTTACGGGCAGACGCAGGTTCGTTAGTGTAGACTTAAGCCATATCTAATTCAATTATTTTAAAAAGTTTTTCGGGAACTAAGTGTGGTGAATATAGAATTGTTTTTTGTAAAAGGTTTGCTAAAATGGGTTAACAGAAAGAATGTACCGGAGTTTGTATAACCGCTCACCTGTTAGACTTATGCAGCAGGTATCTGGCCACGGGAAGCGGCCTGGCACCCGTGCGCACTAACGGTGTCAGGCCACTAATAATAATGCATGAAGGACAGAAGGATGTTTCAGTGGCCAGACACCTACGCAGTGGAGTATCAGAGACATTAAGATATAACCCTCATTGATTGCCTGTGTTGGTTCCTCACCAATAAAACTTAAAAAATCCTTATACAGCATACCCGCAGCACCCAAATGATTGCACCAAGGTGTCAGGCTACTAATAACATTGCACAAAGGACAGAAGAATGTTTCAGTGGCCAGACACCTACGCAGTGGAGTATCAAGGCCATTAAGAAATAACCGTTTTGATTGCTTTTATCGGTTGCTAACCAATAAAGCCTGATGAATTTAACCGGGCAGATATGAATTCAACGGCTATAACTTAAGTAACTTTATTCTTCTTTTGTTAACTTCTAAATAGCAATGTATTATGGATACACAATTACAGGCAATAAGCGACCAGCAAAAAGAATCATGGAACAGGTTTTCCGGAGGTTGGAAAAAATGGAATGATTTTAACATGAAATTTTTAAAACCCATGGGTGATACTATTATAAAATGTCTTGATATCTCAGATAATGATATCGTTTTAGACATTGCATCAGGGACTGGCGAACCTGCATTTACTATTGCTGCCCTTGCAAAAAACGGGAAGGTGTATGCAACTGACGTGGCGGCGCAGATGCTGGATATCGCCAAAGAGATGGCTGGTCAATATAACCTGCAGAATATTGAGTTTGCAGTAACAGATGTTTCAGAACTTCCTTTTGATAGCGACTTTTTTGATAAGATAAGTTGTCGCATGGGCTTTATGTTTTTCCCGGATATGCAGCTTGCAGCAAATGAAATGTTTCGTGTTTGCAAAAGCGGTGGTAAGATTGCCACCTCCGTATGGGCATCACCGGAAAATAATGAATGGGTTACCACGGTAATGAAGATATTATCAAAAAATATAGAAATGCCGCAGCCCCCACCGGAAGCGCCGGGTATGTTCCGTTGTGCAAAGCCCGGGCTTATAAAAGAATTTTTTGAAAATGCAGGGTTTAAAGATATAAAAGAAGAGACGATATCGGGTAAGGTTGATTATGGTACTGCTGATGTGTATTGGGAATGCATGAATGATGTCGCCGCACCGGTTGTAGGCGCCTTAAGCAAAGCCAGCGATGCAACAAAAAAGAAAATAAAAGATGACCTGTTTGAAGTCTGTAACAGCATGCTTACAAATAACAGCCTTGCTATGAATTATTCAGCAACAATAATAAGCGGCATTAAATAAATTGCAATTGTCTTTATTAGTATTAAACCTATGCTCAAAAATATAAATTAAAATATAGGCCTGCGTTTTACGTCCTTGTTGATTGCTGCTCAACAAAACTTTGAGAAGAGTCCATATGCCGTAGGTCTCTGGCCACTCAATAACAATGCACGAATGCAAAAAAATATTTTAGTGGCCAGACACCTATGCAAGTGGAATATTAAGGCCATTAAGATGTAACCCATTGATCTCCTTTGTTGGTCGCTGACCAACAAAACTTTGAGAAGAATCCATATGCTGCAGGTATCTGACCACCGGAAGTGCCCTGATACCGGCGGCCACTCAAGGGTTGTAACATAACAAACACCATATAATTCCCGCCATAATATTACCATCCGAAAAAAATTTCTTCATAACCCAACCTTTTACTTGCTGTACGTAGTTTATCTGTATAAACAAACAAATTAAATTTTATGAAGAGAATAATCATCCCGGCATTGAGCGCTATACTTTTTATGAGCATAGCGTCGTGCAAAAAAGAAAACAGTGCCACTGCTACCACCGGCGCAAGCCTCACTGCTTCCAAAACCAGTTCCATTAAAAAAGGAGAGTCCGTTTTATTTACCTTGAACAATAGCGCGGGAGCTTCGGTAAACTGGCACGTTAGCCCGGCTACGAGTGCACAGGTAAACGCAACAGGCGCCAATGCTTCCGTAATGTTTGCCAGCGGGGGGACTTATACCATTACTGCAGTTTCGGGAGGTTCAACTGATAGTTCTATAGTTACCGTCTCAGACTCGGTGTACGCTCCACCGGTACCTAATAGCACATTACCATTTACGGGCAATGAACAAATAAACATAAAAGTATATAAGCTTGATTCAGCAGCATACTCGGGCCTTATTTTATTTGCCCAGACAACTAACAGCTATACTTGTTTAAGTAATTATCTTATCGGGGATCTTACCACAGGCACTAATGCTTATACGATAGATTTTGCAGGTGTATCAGTTCCCGCCGGCTGCACCCCGGGGACTGCAAAGGCTGGCACGTTTGAATACTTTATACCTATGGCCGAGGGCAGCAATACTCTTACCATATCGTTCAATGGCACAACTTATACGGGTTCAATTGTAAAAGCAGGCAGCATTTATACAATAAACTGGTCTTACACGAGTGGGGTAACCATAGGTGAGGTCACTACGTTATAATTAAATTATTTAAATTGACGCTGCAGCCGCCCGGGATAGGGCGGCTGTTTTTAAACATTGAATGAAAGCCACTATATAGAAGGTTGTAAAAAACATGACCGGTTAAGCCAGGAAAAATTGTACCGTCAATTTTACCCGGCTTTATTTGCTTTATGCAGAACTTTTTTTGATGATAACCATGAAATACTAACGGCATTAAATAACGGCATGCTTAAGGTATTCAGAAACATAGATCAATATAATCCGGGCAAGGGTTCTTTTTTTAACTGGGTATATACTGTGGTGAGAAATGCTGCATTGACTGAAGTAAGAAATAAGAGCACAGGCACTTCACTGGTTTATACTGAGTCATTACCCGATACAGCCTCATTCAATCCTTTCGCTGAGAAAGAATGGGATGATATTTATTTATTGCTTGGCAAATTACCTGTAACCACAAGGGCTGTTTGCATTCTTTATTACAATGAAGGATTTTCAATAAAAGAGGTATCATCTTTATTGGAAATGAAGGAAGGAACAGTAAAATGGCATTTGAATGATGGCCGCAACAGGCTGAGAAAAATATTTGTACCAAACTTCAATAAAAGTGAAGAATAGAAAATTTCATATTGATAAAGAACTAAAGGATAATTATCCAAAGCCAGGTGTGGCCGCCGATAAAGCATGGGCTGAAATGAATAAAATGCTGGGTGCAGGTGTACAGGCCCCTCCGAAACCCGGGAACGGTCCTGCAATTACAGGAATAAAAAAAATCTTTTGGCAGTACGCATTAGTAACCGTCGTAGTTACGGTTACCATATGGGGATATTACAGGAAACATAACGATGGGAAAACATCAGCTGGTAAAACAACCCTGGCACACAAAAATGAAATTAAGAACGCACAGCCATCTCAATACGATACTGTAAAAGCCCTGAATATTGAAACCGGAATACCCATTGATAAAAGTGTTGCAATCAATGACTCTGCTTCAAAAATAAATTTACCAGCAACAGATACCGGAACACAACACATCAGTAATTACAATGAAAAAGATAATGCTGTAGTATCACATAGTGACAGCGCTCTTGCTCATTCGCTAAAAGATAAAATGAATATACCGGCGATCGATAGACCGGATTCCGGAACCACGGTACATAGGAATAACACCGAAAAAAATAATGAAACACAGATTGAAAAAAAGATACAACACTTAGGAGCCGGTAAAAGTCCCACAGGCAAATCATTCGTACCTCCGGGTGGAGCAACAAAAAATAATGATGCCGGTAACAACAATTCAGAAAATAATACTGCCGGACAGCGCATGCATCATCGGTTGAATTTATCAAATCATAACAGGCTTGCTTCCACAGGTAAGACAACCTTGCATTCAAAAAATAATACTGTTGTAAGGCGCACGCATCATCCATTGAATTTGGTAAATCATAACAGGCTTGTTCCTACAGGTAAGACAACCTTGCATTCAAAAAATAATACTGTTGTAAGGCGCACGCATCATCCATTGAATTTGGTAAATCATAACAGGCTTGCTTCCACAAATAAATACCAGTTAAGCGAAATAAATATTGTTAAGCCTTCGCTACCGGCCGGCATCATTTCTTTTATCAAAGAACCTATAAGTACAGATATACCAAAAAATACCCGGGTTGATTCTGAATACCTGCAAAAATTACGCAATGCAATTAATAGCCTGGCATCGTCAAAAGAGCAGGGAATAAAATCGGGAGACAAAACAAAAGACACTCATAAAAAATCAGCAACGGGCTTTGATTATGGCTTGCAATGGGATGCTGCTATACCTGTGCAGGGAACAACGAATTATTTCACGGGGACGAATGGAAATTCAAAACCATATAATATTATACTGCCGCAGGTATGGTTAAGCAAAGGCTTTAGTAATAACAGTAAAATGTTTTTAAAGATTAA
>JBDTZL010000184.1:0-12799 GCA_040005125.1 Ginsengibacter sp. | reverse complement strand
AACGGGCAGGCACGCTAGCCAAAAGGAATAGTAACGGGCAGGCACAGGTCTGGAGGCCTGCGCCAGTGGTCAGGAATAGTAACGGGCAGGCACAGGTCTGGAGACCTGCGCCAGTGGTCAGGAATAGTAACGGGCAGACACGCTAGCCGAAAGGAATAGTAACGGGCAGGCACAGGTCTGGAGACCTGCGCCAGTGATAAATCCTGCTATACCGGAAAAAGATTGAAGATTTTTTATCAATAAGAAGTCAGGGTATTATACCAGGGAGCTGGGGAAACCTCTTTTTATTCTCCCCTTTTACTTCAATAAGGATTGAAATAAAGCGCTGTATATCGGGATCGTATGCACCTGCATTTTTTATAATCTTTCCCGTTGCGTCAGTAAAAATATAAAGAGGTTGTGCATTTGAATTAGCAATCGTTGCTTCCAGATCGAGATTCTTTGCCCCTACGTTATTTATCGAAGACTGATCAAATTTTGAAATATATTTTTCATTTTCGGGGAGTTCCCTTTTTTCATCTACATATAAAGAAACCACTACAAAATCGTCGTGCAGCATTTTACTCACTTGAGGCGTTGATAAAACTTCACTCTCCATTTTACGGCAATTTGCGCAGCTATGGCCCGTAAAATCTATCATTACTGGTTTTTTCATTTCTTTCGCCGCAGCCATCGCTTCATCAAAATCAAAAAAAGTTTCCACACCCGGAATTTCAGATTGGAGAATGTCTATGTATTTTTTTGGCCTTATGTAAGGAGAATTTGTACCGGCATTTGATGAATCATTCCTGGAATTGATCTGGTTGTTTCTTATGAGCTTTTCAAGATTGAAATCCTGTGTTTTATTTTCCGGCAGCCAGCCGCTGATACCGTTTAACGGTGCACCCCATAATCCGGGAATCATATATATAGTGAATGCAAGTGGTATCATTGCGAAAAATAGCCTGGTTACAGATAGGTATGGATGGCCGTAATCATTTAGTGGGAGGTGATCATCGTGCCTGAATTTTATTTTGCCCAACAGATAAAAGCCGAGTAATCCAAAAATGATGATCCACAAAGAAAGATATACATCCCTGTTGAGTAAATGCCAATGATAAACAAGGTCGACATTAGATAAAAATTTCAGCGCCATTGCAATTTCAATAAACCCAAAAGAGACTTTAAGTGTATTGAGCCATCCCCCTGATTTTGCAATTTTGTTAAGCAACCCCGGGAAAAAAGCAAAGAATGCAAACGGCAATGCCATCGCTATTGAGAACCCAAGAAATCCAATAACAGGGCCCAGCCTTTCTTTTTGCTGCGTTACATCAACCAATAAGTTTCCAATGAAGGGCGCCGTGCACGAAAAAGACACCAGTACCAATGTAAGTGCCATAAAGAAAATTCCGGAAAAACTGTTGTGACTGGCCTTTGAGTCAATTTTATTTGTCCATGAGGAAGGTAGCCTGATTTCAAAGGCGCCTAAAAATGATACACCAAAAACAATAAATAATACAAATACAAAAATATTAAATACAGCGCTTGTTGAGATCTGGTACAAAGTATTCTTTCCGAAAAGCAAGGTTAGCACAAAGGCAAAAACTGTAAATATGCCAATAATAGAAATAGAATAAAGCGTAGCATTTTTTATCCCCTGTGCCCGCGACTGGCTTCGCTTTAAGAAGAAGGACACTGTAACCGGAAACATTGCGTAGAGGCATGGTTGCAAAACTGAAATAAATCCCCACCCGAGACCATCAATAAAAGTTTGGGGCAAAGTTTTAGGAACCGCCTCTATACTTTGGGCATCTGCGCTTTGGCCTAGAAGAAATACAAGAACAAAACACAAAAAAATGGTAAAAAATATTCTAAAAATCTTCATGACCCGAGATTAAAAAAATAGGACGACAATTAAGTCATCCTACTAAAATTACTGTATCAATTTTAATTTTAAAGAGTTATATCAAAAGCAACTGTTTTTGGCGGGAGGCATTGTTTATCATTACAAACCATATATTCAATCGTACCTGAAACTTTTTTAGCGCCGGGATTGACTTTTACTGTTTGTACAAAATCCACATTTTCCTCAAAGAACTTTTGGTTTACTTTAAATTCTTTTTCAAAAACGGTCTTCATTTTCCCCATTTCTTTTGCTTTCCCCAAAACTTTCGCATTTAAAAAAGTAAGAGCTGTGGCCTGTGCACCACCATCCGGGTTATAGAGGGAATATATGTGCCACTTTGGTTCAACAGATGCCTTTATATGAACTTCAAATTGGTTATTACCCTTTTTTACAGTGCTGCAATTGAATTTTGCGGGATTGAGTATTTGTGCAAAGGACATATGAACCATTAAAGCCGGCAAAAGTGTAAAAATTATTTTTTTCATATTGGTCATTTAAACAAAAATAAACGATTATATACGATAACAAGTTGTCCTGTGGGTTTGAATAAAATTGTTTTAACGTTAGTTTATAGAAAATAACCGGGAGAATATTTTTCTTCCGTCTGTATTGCCAAGTAAAGCGCTGCAGGCTCTTTCAGGATGAGGCATCAATCCAAAAACATTTCTTTCACTGTTACAGATGCCCGCGATATTATCAGCAGAGCCATTTGGGGAATAATCAATATCCACTAAACCCTCTTCATTGCAATAGCGAAAAATGACCTCCCCTCTGTGTTGTATTTGATCAAGAATTTCTTCGCTGGCAAAATATCTGCCATCCCCATGGGCAACGGGTATTTTTAAAACTTGCTGTTTTTCGGTTTTGTTTCCACCTGTAATAAAAACATTTTTACAAACAAACTGCATATCGGCATTTTTTAAAAGAACACCGGGAAGCAAGCCGCTTTCGCAAAGGATCTGGAAGCCATTACAAACTCCTAAAACTTTTCCTCCTTTATTTGCAAACTCAATTACGCTTTGCATCATTGGGCTAAATCTTGCAATAGCGCCGCATCTTAAATAATCTCCATAGCTAAAACCACCTGGCAATACAATGCAGTCTGCGGTATTGAACATGGAAAGATCTTTATCCTTGTGCCAGAGAGAAATTACTTCCTGCTGAAGATCATTTTTCAGCGCATCTATCATGTCTCTGTCGCAATTAGAGCCTGGGAAAATAACTACGCCAAATTTCATACGCGGGTTTTAATAATTTTAAGTGCAAAAATACTAAGTTTATTTTTTTAAATAAGTCATATAGATTACAAAAGCGACCATAATCCAGTGCACCGTTACGGGAATCCATTTTTTATTAGGGTAAAAAAAGAGACAGGCTATAAATGCTGAAAGTGGCACAGTTGCTAAAATCCAATATTGAAAATTATGGGTGGTGTTAATGAAAGGAATAAATAAAGCAACAACCAGGTAAAGCACCATAAGCCCCCAGCTTTTGCGAACCTGCACAATTTGCCGTCTTGCATTCCATTGTACGAACAAACCTCCTGCTACAGCCGTAATTAAAATCATTATCATGCCCGTATATTGTGCATTGTATTGTACCAGCCAAGGATAATTAACTACAATGCCCGGAACCTGGAAACTATATAGTTTATTAGTGAGAAATAACCAGGCAAATAAAAAATACCAGGGAGTAATAAAGCCGAGGATGGGGATTAGCCATTCGGCAACTCTTGGTGGCCTGGTAAGAACCAAAGCGAAAATAATGAGTACTGCAAAAGCAAGTGAAGGAAAATAAAAAAAAGTCGTGATCCCTATCACAATTCCGATATTGTACAAAGTAGATTTTGCATGAGGGTTATTATACAAGCTGCTCATTTTTGCCCACACCCAGATGAGTAAGGTATTTATTACTAATGGGGCGCTTAGGACATTCCATTCGGCAAAGAAAGAAGTGATGAGCAGATAGCTCATTGCAGGCAGGTAATTCGGCTTTTGCATAAGCCTTCGGTTATTGAGTAACCTGTTAAAACTTATTGCCTGCGTGTACAATAAAAAATAGGTAATAACAGAGTAGCTTACGGGGTACCCGTCAAACACGGGTTTAAGATTAACGAGAATCCGGTTGTATAAAAAACCATCAGACTTTTGAATTGCGGGAACCTGGGGTGAAATAAACCATTCCAGCTTCAGAAGCAAGCCGTACATAAGAAGCATGAAAGTATTAAAAGGATTGTTAGCCTTGAAAGTGCCTGTCACAAGAGAGAGTTAAATTAAAAACAAAAATAAAAAATTAATAATGGCTAACACCATAACTCTCCATAAAGAAATTATTATTCAGAAAAGCCAAAAATTATGGATATTCAATCTTGGCAAAACAAGTATAATTCCTGTAAGTACAAGGAACAATAATCTGGTAGGAACTTACTTGTTTCGCATAACGTGGCATAAATTCATAGCCCCTGTCAAGACTTCTCAAGGGAGGATTCCTGGTAAGCATTCCATCTGGTGAAATTGTTTGATCATTGATGAGCTGGTTACGCCTTTCTAATTCATTGAATAAAAAATGTAACTCGCCCCCTGTTAACATAATATTATAAGACAGGTAATTATCATTTTCATCATCAAACTGCGATTTGTGAACGACGTTACTCCAGATCAGGCGGCCGGTGTTGTCGAGATCAAGCACCATAATATTTTCATAATAATACCTCACCTGGTTATTGCCATAATAGTTGCGAAACCTTCCTGAATACCAATATGAAGAGGGGGAATACAGATAATAAGAATCATAAGGTGAGAAAGAAGGATAGCCATACAAATAATCATAGCGGTTCCATGGGTTGCCGCGCGATTGCGTGGAGTGATCTTCGGCAGTCAGAATAAAACCACCATCTTTTTTGAGAATGACGTCTCTTATAAAATAATCGTTAAATGCAAACCTTGCGCCCCCTTCAGCTTTTGCCATGATCCTGATTGAATCGTTCAACGGCGCAAAATTTTGTGAAACTATCTTATCATTTCCTTTATCCCAAACAGCTGTGTAAAGCCCTTCAACATTCCCATTCCTTTTTGAATAAAATAATGAATTGATAAGATATTGCTTATTAACATTATCAACTTTTAGTTTTACTTCATCGAGATAATTTTTTGAAAGATCGAGTTCATGTAAAGTGAAATTATCTTCCATTGGGCCTTTTGTAACCAGCATTAATTTTTGAAGGTAATCCCTCGAGTTTAATTTGGTGCCTTTGGTAAATACAAAATTCCCGGAATTATCCACAAAAAAATCACTGAAAATGTCGTTGTGTTCTTCATAGGGAGTTTCTATACGTGATTTATGCAATAGCTGAAGGCTGTCATTCAAAAGTAAAGTTGTAAAATTAAATTTATCATTTTTCTTTTGGACCTTATAGATCATAATTTTTGACTTATCCTCGCTGTTGACAGTGCTGTAAATTTTATTATCGGCAAAAAAACTTATGTAGGTCGTATCTATTTCAAAAGGCGGTTTTAATACTTTCCCGTTGCCGTCTATTGCTGCAGCCATGCAATGAAGAACACTCCTTTTCTGGAACTGGTAAATTACATACGCAAAATCCGGATAAGCAACAAAATCCACGTTCATGGTTTTATCAGGCATAAATTCAAGGTTCACTTTATCCTTAAGCTTCATTTTATCATCGTATACACTTATTGCATATTTGTTACGGATATCCTTATAAACTAAGAAATTACCACCTATCTTTCCAATTATATCAAAATCTATTGTGCGGCCATCTTCAGGTTCAGGCAGGCTGTAGGTTATTTGTTGCGAAAATGCCTGGTAAGAGAACAGGCCCAGGATAAAAAAAATAAAAATGTTCTTCATATTGCTTTCATTAACTTATTAAAAGTAAATAAATGCATTTAACTAATCGCTACAATGAAATAATTTACTTTTGATAACATTACCAATTTACGATAAAAATAATGCCTGTAGTTCTAATATCAGGTGGTACCGGCCTCATTGGTACAAAATTAACACACCATTTAATTGAGAGCAATTACGAGGTAATTATTTTATCAAGAGATAAAAATAAATCTTCTGCGAATCCAAAAATCACTTATAGTTTCTGGGATAGTAAAAAAAGCGTGATTGATGCGGAAGTAGTAAAGAAGGCTGATCATATTCTTCACCTTGCAGGTGCGGGAGTTATGGATAAAAAATGGACTGAAGAATACAGGAAAGAGATTATTGCAAGCCGCACAAAAAGCAGTGAATTACTTATCAGGATATTAAGAGAAAATGAGCATCATGTAAAAACTTTCGTGTCTGCATCGGCTATTGGCTGGTATGGAAATGATGATTATCCTCTTTTGCATAAAGATGGATTTATTGAAACTGATGCTGCTGATAAGGATTTTTTGGGAGAAACATGTGTGCTTTGGGAAACAAGTGTTGAACCCGTTGCTGAAATGGGAATAAGGTTGGTTAAGCTACGTACAGGAATCGTCCTTAGTAATGACGGCGGCGCCTACAAAGAATTTAAAAGACCTTTGCGCTTTGGATTTGCAGGTATTTTGGGAAGTGGAAAACAAATAGTAAGCTGGATCCATATCGATGATATGTGCCGGATATATATTGAAGCCATTGAAAATCAAAATATAAACGGGAGTTACAATGCTGTAGCGCCTTTACCGGTTACCAATAAAAAAATAGTTATTCAAATGGCCGAAAAGCTCAGGAATAAATTTTATATCCCCATACACATCCCTACATTTTTTTTAAAATTAATAATGGGAAAAAGGAGCATTGAAATTTTAAAGAGTGCAACGGTAAGTAATAAAAAAATCAAATCAACAGGATTTACTTTTTTATTCCCGGCAATCGAATCAGCGATAGAAGACTTAGCGGGGCCTAAACCTCCTAAACCAATCTGAACCTGCTAAACCCAACCTTACTCTACAAATCTTCTGTTGTAAACTTTTTCATTGCAAAAAAATAATAACCGCAAATATAGAGCAGGCTTGCAAACACCAGGATCCATAGATCAGGAGAATCTTTATAAATTATTTTATTGCCAAATGGAAGGGGTAGCATAACATCAGTTACCTGCAATGGCAAAAAATATCCGAGAGGTGTAATATGCATCTGTAAATTGAGCAAAAGTGTTATCAGAAATTCAAATATTAATCCATACAAAAAGAAAACTGCTATGGCCGCTCCGCTTCGCCTGAAAAGAACTCCAAGAAACATAGCAAAAGTTATATATGCAACAGTCTGGATAAAAATATAGCCTACATTTTCGATGCCCTCAAAGCTAAATGAAGAGCTGGTAGTGAGCGAGCCAAAAAGGAGCGCTACCAAAAAATTAAAAAAAGTTGCTACAAGAGAAAATAAAATTGCAAATACAAATTTCACAGTTACAAATTCTCTGCGCGTCCATCCATCAATTATATTTTGGCGGTGCGTTTTGAAATTAAATTCATTCGTCAGCAACATGATAAAAAGTATCCCGGGAAAATACAATAACCAGCTACTCATCCAGCCAACTGTTTGCCATACTTTTGGGAATGCGTAAGGAGTGCCAAGAAGCAACTGGGCCTGTGGCATTGTTTGTATTGCTAACTCATTTACATAGTATCCGGTATAGTTGATCCCCAATATTGAGAATGAATACAGGATGGAAAATATCCAGAAAGCCTTATAATTTTTTACTTTAAGCCATTCGATTTTTAACAAGTGTAACATGCCTGGAATTAATTATTAGTAAGTTCAAAAAACCTTGATTCGAGACTTTTCTTTTTAAGGAGAAGATGATTGAGAACAATGCCGTTGCTAAAACAATATTGATTGATGGATTCCAGGTCGGCGGTGCCCACAGGAAAGAAAACTTTCACCATACCGCCTTCTTTTGAGACCCTTATCTGGTCATCCATACCTTGTAATACCTGCATTAATTTTTCATTGTCCTGTGCCCCTGTTTCCACCATATCTTCATTCGATAAAATTTCATCGACATTACCGGAAGTTACCAGTTCTCCTCTTCTTAAAATGGCCACATGAGTACAAACTTTTTCTACCTCATCCAAAAGATGGCTGGCCATAATAATAGTTTTACCCTCATTATAAAGGTTTTTCATGAGGTCTCTTATTTCTGCGATGCCCACCGGGTCGAGACCATTTGTAGGCTCGTCGAAAACTAATACCTTAGGGCTACCTAATAAACAGGATGCAATTGCAAGCCGTTGTTTCATGCCCAAAGAGTAAGTGCTGAATTTAGAATCTTTTCGCTTGGTGAGATCCACCGTTTCCAGTACACGTGAAATATCGTCTTTGCCATGCTGTTTTATCTCTGCAGCTATCTCAAGATTTTTTACTCCTGATAAATAATGGTAAAAATTAGGGGTTTCCAAAAGTGTACCTATCCTTCTCCGGTGCAGTTCGGTTGGCACTTCATCAAAAAGCCTGTAAGTGCCGGAAGTAGGCTTGATTATATCCATTATCGTTCCGAGCATGGTAGTCTTACCGCTGCCGTTTGGGCCAAGTATTCCAAAAACGGAACCTTCAGGAACAGAAAAACTTACATTTTTAAGGGCTTGTATCCGGCCATAGGATTTAGATAGATTTTCGATGGTAAGAATTGGCATATCAGTAAAAATTAGCTTAAGAATTTTAAAGATACAACGGCAGGAACAAACCGTGGATTATAATAATTTCTTTTGCATAAAATCGACAAATTTGCGTTTTTCCTGTGGAATAATCAGAATCGTCTATTATTTAAAAGGTATTTTACCCTATTTACTTTAAAAACTACCCACCTTGAAAAGCCTTTCTTTGAAACTCCTTTGTTTCTTTTTTTGTTCAGCTTTATTAATTAACCCTAATAATCTTATCGCTCAATGCGGAGTTCTTCCCACCCTGGGTTCCGTTACAATTGCGATAGCGAATAATGTTGTAAACACCTATTATCCGGGTATGAGCAATCCTCTGGCCGGCACTACTTCACTGAATATTGGCGTTGTTGATCCCAGGGGTAACAATACAGCCATTTCAGCAGGAGATCTAGTATTAATAATTCAAATACAAGGTGCCGATATTAATGCATCTAACTCGGATTCTTATGGCGATAATACGGCCGGCGCACCTGCAGCCGGGTATCTTAATACAAATCTTAATGCCGGTTATTATGAATACAATACTGTAGCTGGCATATCGGGTTCAACTGTTTCATTCAGTTATGTATTGGCTAATAGTTATTATAACAGGGATTTCACTGCTGGAAATTCAATTCAGCGTTACCAGGTAATACGTATACCACGTTATTATGATTTCACAATAAAATCCGGGGCCTCAGTTACATGTCCTTCCTGGAATGGGAACACAGGAGGTGTGGTTGGAGTTGATGTGGTCGATAAATTTACGTTAAACGGCTCAGTTGATGTTAGCTACAAAGGTTTTAGAGGGGGAGGCGGCAAAAACTTGACCGGCGCCACCGCCGGCAACAGTAATGGTACAGATGCATTAAACAATACAGATTTCAGATGGAATTCGCCAATAACCAATCCGTCAAATTTAACTGGTGGGGCCAAAGGAGAAGGGATTGCGGGTACCCCGGCTTATTATTTTGATTATGGAACCACGCTTACTGCAACAAGCCAGGTAGAAGGTTACGTTAATGGAAGCATGGGCAGAGGAGCTCCTGCTAATGGCGGGGGCGGTGCTACCGATGGAGCGCCCGTGGGTGCTTTAACGCAAAATCAATTTAATTCCGGCGGTGGCGGCGGGGCTAATGCCGGAAGCGGGGGAAGTGGTGGCAGTGGATGGCATGGGACTTCTGGGGATGTAAACACATATCCGTTTGGGGGATATGGGGGAACTTCTTTTTCTCAAAGATCGATACAAAGAATCAGTTTCGGTGGTGGTGGCGGCGCCGGTTCTGCAAACAACAGCATTACCTCGAACGAATATCTTTGTAGTGGTGGTGGGGGTGGTGGCGTAGTAATCGCCCGTGCAAAGTTTTATGCGGGTATTGGAAGTGTACTTGCAAACGGATCTAATGCTCCTGGGGTTACAGCAACTTTTACGCCACCACAAACCGATGCAGCCGGCGGCGGCGGGGCAGGTGGAAGTATTATCCTGGTAACTACGCAACCGGGGCCAATAGGATTAAATGGTATTATAGCTTCTGCTACAGGTGGCGGTGGCGGCGATGTGACCACTTTTTATGATCACGGGCCTGGCGGCGGGGGCGGTGGCGGAATTATTATTTCGAACGGATCTTTTCTTTTTGCTAATATTTCCGGTGGCCTGAACGGACAAACAAGAACAGGCTCGTCAACAGGAGTAATTGATAATAGTTATGGCGCAATACCGGGATCTGATGGAGTGGTGATTACATTAACAACCCCTCCAATACTCAACAATCCAATTGATCCTACCTCACCATGTGGAGCGCTTCCCGTTACATTGGCTGATTTTTCTGCCAGGTGGAATAATAACACTGTTGAGCTGCAGTGGAAGATAACCAACGAAATAAACCTGACCAGTTTCGACCTGGAATACAGTACTGATGGAATTACATTTTCCAAACTCACATCAGTTAGTTACCACAAGGGCACGTCAGCGTATGGCTATACGCACCTTACTCCATCCCTTAAAAACTTTTACAGGCTCAAAATGATTAATACAGATGGAAAATTCATTTACAGTAAAATTTTAAGTGTTCAAAAAAGCATTTCACAAAATAAATCTGTAATAATTTATCCGAATCCTGCATATAATGATTTAACCCTGCAGTTAATTACCGGTCAAAATGAAAAAGTTGTAGTTGACATCATCGATAACTCGGGAAAAGTGGTTATCAACAAAACACTTACACTTCCATCCGGTCAGAATTATTTGTTGATTGAAGGAATTGACAAACTGCCTGCATCTACTTATATTGTAAAAGTAAAATCAGCATCGGTTAATGCGGCTGAAAAATTAATTGTCGGTAAGAAATAAAAAAGCAATACACAATAAACAATATGCAACAGGTAAAACGGGTTCGCAGGTTTTAATTTTTTGTTTTCTTTTTAATTTTTTTGGTTCTTGTTTTTTGTTTTTTGAGATTTTGTAACTTCTAATTTCTTACAGGCTTACCGGTTTTTAAAACACTTTGTAAACGCTCCAATGTCTTTTTTTCGCCGCATAGACTTAAAAAAGCTTCTCTTTCAAGATTGAGCAAATATTGTTCGCTAACTAATGTGGGCTCGCTGAGATCGCCGCCGCACATTACACAGGCCAGTTTCTTTGCGATGGTAACATCATGATCAGTTATGTAGTTCCCACGGGACATTCCATTAATTCCTGCATACAACATCCCGAGAACAGAACGCCCCAAAACTTTAATATCCGTTCTTTGTACCGGTATGGTATAACCATTATCAAATATTTCAATTACACTCTGTTTGGCATCGGCAATTCTTCTCGACTGGTTCATACTTACTTCGTCTATCCCTTTACGTAAGATTCCGGAGGAATATGCTTCGAATGCCGACGTGGAAACTTTGGCTGTGGCAATAGTAAGAAACCTGCTTTGCAACGTGATGGTTTCGGGCTCATTTTCGTGCATTTCATCTGCCGCACGTAAAACAAATTCTTTAGTTCCTCCTCCACCGGGGATTAAGCCTACACCCAATTCAACAAGCCCAATATAACTTTCTGCTGCCGCCTGAACTTTATCACTATGAAGGCACATTTCACAGGCCCCACCCAGCGTTAAACTGTGAGGAGCTACAACAACCGGTATAGAGGAATACCGTACTCTCATCATCGTATTTTGAAACATCCTCACAGCCATGTCAAGTTCATCGTATTCCTGTTCGGCAGCATACATAAAGATCATACCCACATTGGCGCCGGCACTAAACTGTGCGCCCTCATTCGCTATTATAAGGCCCTTGTATTTTTCTTCTGCTATGGATATGGATTTATTAATGGCCTCAAGAACTTCACCACCTATGCTTCCCATTTTGGTGTTCCATTGAAGTGCCAGCACATCATCACCGGCATCATAAAGTTTACACGCGTTGTTTTTCCAAATCGTTTTGTCTTTAAGATCGCTCAATATTATAAACGAATCACCGCCTGGCAATGTTTTGTAGGTTCCTGAACTAACGTCATAGTATAAACGTTTTCCATTTTGAACCTTATAAAATGAGGTGTTGCCTGCAGAAATAAAAGCAGTAACCCAGGGAGCAACATCATACCCGGCTTGTTTCATAGCATCAACCGAATCCTTTATACCAAGTGCATCCCACGATTCAAAGGCGCCAATTTCCCATCCGAATCCTGCCTTCATAGCATCATCAACGCGATAAATTTCATCGCTTATTTCGGGAATGCGGTGCGAAATATATGAAAACAGGCTGTAATGGAAAACGCGATAAAATTCTCCCGCTCTATCTTTACCCGCAGCCAGGATTGTCAATCTTTGCTTCAAATCATCTACAGGCTTTGCTGCCTCGAGTGTTGCGAATTTTGGTTTTTGACGTGGTGCATATTCAAAAGTTTGTGGGTCAAGAGTAAGAATGTCTTTTTGTCCGTTATCGCCGGTAACTTTCCTGAAAAACCCCTGCCCGGTTTTATCACCAAGCCGGTTATTATCAACCATTTTTTGCAGCCATAGAGGAATGGTAAATATATCTGTTGCTTCATCCCCGGGGCAATTGTCTTTTATACCGTTGGCTACTTTTACAAGAGTATCAATACCCACAACATCAGCAGTCCGGAACGTCGCAGATTTGGGATGGCCAATTGCCGGGCCCGTCAGTGCATCAATTTCATCTATGCCAAGACCAAGCTTTTCCATAATGTGAAAAACAGACAACATACTGAAAACCCCGATACGATTGGCGATGAATGCCGGCGTGTCTTTACAAAGCACGG
>JBDTZL010000131.1:0-3789 GCA_040005125.1 Ginsengibacter sp. | reverse complement strand
TGACACTTGGCGGAAGGGCAGCGGAAACTATTTTCTTTGGTAAAATATCAACAGGTGCCAGCAATGACCTTCAACAGATCACAAAAATGGCGTATGCTATGGTAACTGTTTATGGAATGAATGATAAGGTTGGCAATATAAGTTATTACGATCCGCAACAGGAAAATACATTTACGAAGCCTTTTAGCGAAGAGACCGGTAAAATGATTGATGAAGAAGTGAGGAAACTGATCGGGACGGCTTTTGTAAGAACCAAAGCATTGCTTACTGAAAAGAAAAACGAAGTTGAAATTCTTGCAAAAGAATTGCTGAAAAGAGAAGTGCTTTTTCAAAGTGATGTGGAGGCTTTAATTGGCAAGCGCCCTTATGAAGAGAAGAAAGCGCTGGACTTTGTTGACAATCCAAAGGATGCAGTTGTAGATCCAGCTATGGATATAATTAATTAAAAATTCTCCATAGGCAAATAATGGGTTCATCTTCAAAAGAAAAAATATTAAAAAAAATAAGAGAGGCACTGAGCCATCCGGTGCCTTTGCCTTTTCCAAAAAGTGAGGGAACCAATTACGTTTTTCAACCTCAGATGGACGATCTTGAAATTTTATTTGCCGAAGAGTTTACAAGGCTTTTAGGCAAATTCGCCTTTTGCATCAGCGAAAAAGATATGAAGTTTCAGCTCGGGCGACTTGTTGCAGAAAAAAAATGGAAAAATATTTATTGTGTTGAGGAGAGCCTTTTAAAAATAATTGACGACGGGAAATTTTTAAATGTCAACAAATCAACACTTGCAGATTGTGATGCTTCCGTTACCTCGTGCAAATTTCTGGTTGCACGTACCGGCGCAATCGTTATGACATCGGACCAGCAAAGCGGCCGTACGGTAAGCGCTTATGCTCCTGTACACATTTGTATTGCTTATATAGACCAGCTTGTGTATGACACAAGAGATGCCCTTAAATCATTAAAAGCGCGCGGAAACGATAATATCCCATCTTTCATAACTTTTGCGGCAGGCCCCAGCCGCACTGCTGATATTGAAAAAACACTCGTGGTAGGAGTTCATGGCCCTAAAGAAGTTTACTTATTTTTGATTGATGAAGTATCAAAGTAAACATCGCTTAGCGGAATGAAACCATCTAATGACTGATTCACATAATAAAATATATTTCCTTTCTGATTTTCACCTGGGTGCTCCTGACCACGAATCAAGTCTTCTCAGGGAAAAACACATCGTTAAGTTTCTTGATGAAATAAAAAATGATGCGTCCCATATATTTATTCTTGGCGACTTATTCGATTTTTGGTATGAATATAAAAAAGTGGTTCCAAAAGGGTTCGTGAGAATTTTAGGCAAACTTGCCGAACTTACAGATAGCGGCATTATCATTAAATTCTTTGTCGGGAACCATGATATGTGGATGAACGGATATTTTGAAAATGAGTTGGGGATACAAGTTTTTCATCAGCCACAGGAATTTGAATTTAGCGGTAAGAAATTTTTTATAGGCCACGGGGACGGCCTTGGACCGGGCGACCACAGGTATAAATTCATAAAAAAAGTTTTCAGGAACAGGATTTCGCAATGGGCCTTCGGGGCGCTACATCCCGCCATTGGCATTGGCATGGCCGATTATATGAGCCGCAAAAGCAGGGGCGCCACCGGCAAAACTGATGAACATTTTTTGGGAGAAGATAAAGAATGGCTGATCATTTTCGCTAAGCAAATGCTCAAAACAAAGCATTATGATTTTTTTATTTTTGGCCACAGGCATTTTCCAATTGATTTTCAACTGAACGATAACAGCAGGTATATAAACCTTGGCGATTGGATAAAATACAACAGCTTTGCTGTTTTTGACGGCAAAAATACCCTGCTGAAATATTACGAATTATGAATGCTGGTTTAAGAAAATATTTTCGTCTTTTTCTCCTGGTAGTAATCCTGTTTACCCAAAGCATCCTATACGCGCAGGATGACTCTCTTTTTCGTTTTCTAAAAAAAATAGAATACCCCATTTCATCTTTTACTGTTGATAACCTTGGGGAACTCTATATAATTAATATAGATAACCAACTCAAAAAATATAACGAAAGGGGAGATTCTGTGGGAGTATTTAACCAGGTTACCAAATATGGAAAACTGAGTTATGTGGAAGCCAAAAATCCATGGAAGGCAATTCTCTTTTACCAGGATTATTTAACTATTGTGCTCCTCGATAAATATCTTAATGTGCTTACAAATATCAACCTCCGCAACCAGGACATTTTCAGGGTAAAGGCAGTAACTACCTCTTACGATAATAATATCTGGTTGTTTGATGAGCAGGATAATAAATTAAAAAAGATTGATGACAACGGTAACCACCTTTTTGAGACTGTTGACTTCAGGTTGCTTTTTGATTCGGTACCCACACCCCAAAAAATAATTGATTATGACGGCTTCGTTTATCTCTATGACCCCGAAAAAGGCTTGTATACATTTGACTATTATGGTAGTTTTAAAAATAAATTATCCTTTTTACATTGGACAGACATTGAAATAATAGACAAACAAATTTATGGTTTTGACAAAGATTATTTATACCGGTATTCGCCGCCCCTGCCTGATGTAAAGAAATATAATCTTTCACCGTCGTTACAAAATAACAATTCCATAAAAGTCAGCAACCACAGGATTTATATTCTTAAAAATCAGCAGCTTGAAATATATTCTCTTCAATAGATTATACGCATGTTTTAAATTGCATTATGAAATTTCTTGACCAGGTTTATTTTGATAATTCTTTGCGTAGCTACTTCATGGTCGCTATCGTAATCTTTGCTGTATTATTGTTGAAAAGAATTCTTTCAAAGTATGCAGCTTCTTTACTTTTTAAACTCGTAGTGCAAAAATCGGGGAAGCTGGATAAAAAAGATTTTGACAGCCTGGTAATAGTGCCTATCGAAAGAATCCTAATAGTGCTGGTTAGTATTTTTTCAATAGACCGCCTCAGTTTCCCCGGGGCATTTATGTTTACGATTCACAAAGTAACCAGCCAGGACATTCTTGAAGGCCTGGCTTCTGCAATCATCATCATTTGTTTTATATCCTTAATAATCCGTTTTATGGATTTCCTGGTACTGCTCATAAAAGATAAAGCAAGCGATAACAAAACACAAGGCGACCTCCAGCTATTGTTTTTCTTTAAAGATTTTATAAGGGTCATACTTATTATTATAGGTATCGCGTTGATCTTAAACTTTTCTTTCGGGTTGCACATCGGCAACCTGCTTACGGGTTTAAGTATTGTAGGTGCGGCTTTGGCGCTTTCTGCAAGAGAAAGCCTCGAAAATTTAATTGCCTCTTTTATCATTTTTTTTGATAAGCCTTTTGAAACGGGAGATACCGTAAAAGTCAACAATATAACGGGAGCGGTTGAACGCATTGGATTAAGAAGCACACGATTGCGTACCCCGGAGAAATCGCTGGTGACGGTACCTAACAAACAAATGGTTGACAGTATATTGGATAACTGGAGCGTACGCAATCTCATTAGAAATGAAATAAGAACCCTGCTCTCACCGCAAACTTCTTCGGAGAACCTGGAAAAGGCTATTTCATCAATAGAAGGGATTCTCATTTCCAAAAAAGAAATTGTTCAATCTCATTCAGTGTATTTACAGGAAATCAATAACGATAGCGCGGTGATTATGGTAATTTATTTTATAAATTATCCAATGGAAATTGATGATCAGAATAAAATAAGAGAAGCAATAAACCTGGAGATAAGAAAGATGCTGGAAAAAAATGAA
>JBDTZL010000059.1:0-12859 GCA_040005125.1 Ginsengibacter sp. | reverse complement strand
TCACTGGTTGTATGGGCCATATCAGAAGGAAGGGAATGTGCCAGGAATGTTGACGAGTATCTTATGGGATATTCATTACTTGAAGCGAAAGATCAAAATATTTTGCGACAGTCATAGCCTCATTTTTACAAGTATAACAAACTTAGCCCGCTACGAAGCGGGTTTTTTATTAATAAATCAATTATATTATTAATATAAATATATGAAAAATATTTATTCACACAAAAATGTGTAAAATTTTATTTTTGAGCATATATCAATGCTAATCAATAATTTAACAAAAAAAATAGATATATTATTAAAATAAATATATGAATAATTATTTTAATGGTTACAAAAAATTGGATATGTTTGAAAAAATAATGATGTTATGAAGGAAGTTAGATTAAACAAATATGTTTCATTTATTGTGTTTGTCGTCATATTTATCACAACATTTTTCATTCCGTCTTTTTCAAATTTTAATGATATCAATAAAATTAATCCGTCAGTTATTGCCTGGTCTAAAACAGTTAAAGGACAGGCATCGCGGCCTTCACAACACAACGGAAAATATTTACAAATTAGATTGCTGGTAGAAGATAATGGTGTTTTTTAACCGAAAAGGGAAGTAGGATAGCTAAACGATCAACTTCTGAGAAAAGTTAGTCAGCTAAACTGCTTTCATTATTAATCTTTAAATCTAAAACAATGATGAGAAAAATGTTCCTGGCAGCGCTTGTAATGGTTGGTTTTATTTCTTCTTATGCGCAAACAGATTCTACAAAACAGGCAGCGCCCGCACCAACGTCACCCGCGCCCGCAATTACAGGATCCGTTGACTTCTATTACCGGTATAATTTTAATGATCCCAAATCAGGCGGAACAAATAATTATACCAGTTTTACTAATTCTCAAAATTCATTTGAGCTCGGCATGGCCAGCATCAGGGCAGACCATAGTTTTGGTAAAGCGAGTGCCACAATAGATTTAGGGTTCGGCCGCAGGGCAGAAGAATTTTCATATAATGATGGCGAACTTGGTGCAAACAAAAATGGGTTCCTTACACTCGCTTCCGTAAAACAGGCATATTTGAGTTATGCTATTAGTGACAAATTCAAACTGACTGCTGGTAAATGGGCAACTCATATAGGATATGAAGTTCTTGACGCCTATTTGAATCGCAATTATAGTATGGATTATATGTTTTCCTACGGGCCTTTTTCTCATACAGGTATAAAGGCAGATATTGGCCTGGGCAAAAAAAGCGCCTTAATGCTTGGCGTGGCAAATACCTCAGACCAGGTTTCTACTACAGCATCAAGAAAATATGCTATAGCCCAATTTAGTACAGGGTCATCAAATGATAAGGTCAAAGCTTATATAAATTACCAGGGATCTTATGGCGGTTCATTTAGTGTAACCCAATTTGATTTGGTTCTTACGGCCGCTATTACCAGTAAATTCAGTATAGGTTATAACGGTACCGTACAATGGGGACCTGACAGCTTATCCAATACCAATAGCTGGTGGGGTTCGGCTGTATATCTCAACGTTGATCCCACAAGCGCATTCGGTATTACACTGCGCGCCGAATATTTTGATAATAAAAAGGCCATCGTGGGGGCAGGCACACCAATTTACGGAGCAAGCGTTTTTGATGTAACCCTTTCCCCAAATTTTAAAGTAGGAAACCTTACTATAATTCCTGAGCTGAGATTGGATGCCGGTAACACTGAAATATTTGCAAAGAGTGATGGTGTAACAGGAACCAAGACCACTATTACCGGAATTCTTGCGGCTACCTATCATTTTTAATAACGGAATCTTTAACTGCTCATATCAAATTTTAAATCCCTTTCTATGCACACAAAACAATTTTCATTAATAAATTATCTAGGCAAAAAAAATGTGATGAGGATATTTTCAATTGTTGCCATATTTCTTTTTGTGATAATAACAATTCCTTCATTTGCCCAGGATCCTACTGGGGCCAAAACAGGAACGATCAGCGATATTGATACAACTACTGCAAAAATCGTTGATTCAGTATCGCAGGCAAAAATCACAACCAGTTCTGATGTGAATAAATTAGCGGCCGCAATTACAACAATCGGTAATGCGGACGGACACAATAAAATTGCGATCAACATTATGTGGACGCTGATCGCCGGTTTCCTCGTAATGTTTATGCAGGCAGGCTTTGCCCTGGTTGAAACAGGTTTTACCCAAAAGAAAAATGTAGCTCACACAATGGCCATGAATTTTATGGTTTACGGCATAGGAATGCTTGGTTTCTGGATTTGCGGTTTTGCTTTTATGTTTGGAGGAGCTTTAAATGCCGCCACGTTAGGTGGTGCGCCCGGCGTCGTGAGCGGTGAGTATGTTGTTCACATGTTTGGCCATGATTTTGGATTATGGGGTAAAGTTGGCTATTTCTTAAATAGCAATGTATATGATGTAGGTGTGTTTTCACTCTTCCTGTTTCAAATGGTCTTCATGGACACAACTGCTACCATCCCCACAGGATCTATGGCAGAAAGGTGGACATTCAAATCGTTTCTCATTTTTGGATTCTTTATTTCAATGTTTGTTTATCCTATATTCGGTAACTGGGTATGGGGAGGTGGATGGTTATCACAATTAGGCGTAAACTTCGGTTTGGGTCACGGCCATGTTGATTTTGCCGGCTCGTCAGTGGTACACATGGTCGGTGGCGTTGCAGCACTGGCAGGAGCTATTGTAATAGGCCCCCGTATTGGGAAATACGGCAAAAATGGTGAAATAAATACAATTCCGGGCCACAATATTCCCATGGCGCTTTTGGGTACTTTTATTCTTGCTTTTGGTTGGTTTGGATTTAACCCCGGGTCTACTTTAGCCGGTTCTGATCTTCGCATTTCTGTTGTTGCTGTTAATACCATGTTGGCAAGTGCTGCCGGTGCTTTTGCTGCGATGATGTACATGTATGCAAGGGGTAATAAACCTGACCCGGGAATGCTCGCCAACGGTATGCTGGCAGGCCTTGTGGCTATTACTGCCCCATGCGCCTTTGTGAATGCTATGTCTGCAGTTATTATTGGTTTAATTTCAGGTGTACTCGTAATTGTGGCTTACAATTTTATTGACAGGAAGCTAAAAATTGATGATCCCGTTGGTGCTATTGCGGTCCACGGAGTGAATGGCTTTTGGGGAGTTCTTTCATTAGGTTTATTTGCAGATGGCTCTTATGGAGATGGATGGAATGGAGTTCCCGGAACTGTAAAGGGATTGTTTTATGGAGATGGAAAACAATTTATTGCCGAACTCATAGGCGGCTTAACATGTTTTGTGTTTGTTTTCATTGTGATGTATGCCTTCTTCAAAATATCGAATAAAATTACGCCGATCAGGGTATCTTCAGCGGTTGAGATAGGAGGCCTTGACATCCCTGAAGTGGGAGTTATGGGATACGTAGATTAAATAATTTTTTAAAGCATGCTGTAAAAGCTACAGCATGCTTTAATTTTTTTTAAATGATAGCAACCTGTGACAAAATTTATAAGAAAAGCAATCAGCCCGTTAAAAGCCTTTATCGCCGACAGCCGGTGTGTAGGTATAATTTTAATCGCGTGTACTGTGATATCTCTCGTGGTATCCAATACCGGGAACGGTGAATTGTATCGTAACTTCTGGAATAGTGACTTACATTATGGGAATATCCCAATCACTCTCCCACATTCAGGCTTAAAATGGATCAATGATTTCCTGATGGCGATTTTCTTTTTGTTTGCAGGGATGGAAATTAAACGTGAATTACTTGTTGGCGAACTTTCTACTTTTAAAAGGGCTATAATGCCATTTGGCGCAGCGCTTGGCGGAATGATTGTGCCCGCACTTATCTATTCCTCCTTTAATATTAATACAGGCTTTTCTCATGGATGGGGAATACCGACCGCTACAGATATTGCATTTTCTATAGGAATCGCGTCATTATTTGGCAAGAAGGTTCCTCAAAGCCTGAAAATATTTTTAATGGCACTTGCTATTATTGATGATCTGGGAGCGATTGTGGTTATTGCGCTTTTTTATGGTAACCAGATAAAATGGATGTTTTTGTTAATAGCGGCCATAGTATACGGTGCCATTTGGATTTGTAATTATCTTAATGTGAAGCAGGGTATCGTGCAGATCGTTTTGTCTCTTTTACTGTGGTACCTGATTTTTAATTCAGGAATTGAAGCGAGTATAAGCGGAGTAATGATTGCATTCACAATTCCGGTAAATACCCTGCCTAAATTTGAAAATGCGATTAGCAGGTTTGTGAATTTCTTTATTCTGCCTCTTTTTGCTTTGGCAAATACCGCAATTATGATACCTCCCGATATTGTAAGCTCCTTACACAGTTCAGTAAGTATAGGAATTATGTGCGGCCTGGTAATAGGTAAGCCGATCGGCATTTTTATTTTCAGCAGGGCAATGATCTCTTTTAAAATTGCAAAGTTGCCGACGAATACAAATCTTAGGCAGTTACTGGGGGTCGGGTCGCTTGCCGGTATTGGTTTTACCATGTCAATCTTTACAACCACACTGGCATTCCAGGACGAGCTTTTCAGAGACATTGCAAAGATTTCAATCCTCGGCAGCCTTGTTTTATCAATGGTGTTAAGCTGGGTTTATTTTTCAATTATTGATAAGAAAGCCGTAATACCGGTGCATAAAAAAGCAAAATTCTCTTATGCGCCGCCGCAACTGGCTATCGGGTAAAATTAAATTGTTATATTTCGGAGAAAATAAACCGGCCGGATTTTTCTCTTGAGACCTATGGTTGCTTTCAGATAATGCGGTTGTCTTATACTATTATGGATGTCTTTAGCAAAAAAAATTCCTGGCCGCATCTGTCCGTTATATGTTTCAAAGTTTACCAACAAAGTATTTAAACGTATGAGGAGCAAACTTTGAAATTAACATGTCAACAATAATAATTATAGCGTTTATCCTTGTAATAGTAATTGCCTGCATCTTCCTTGCATGGAGAGATGATAAGATAGGTGATCTCGAAAAAAGAGTTGAAATACTGGAGCAGCAGATCAATAAAAAAATAGTAAGCAGGTTATTTTTTGTGGAATTAAAATCAATTAACAGCGTTCTCGACACGTTAAATAACTGCTTTTATCAAATCGACAAAAACGGGGATTATGATATTGATACCGAATACAGGCTGGAAGATGTAAATGATGAATGGTGGGAATCTTTATCAATCAGTGATCTGGAGATTGTAAATAAAATGAAATGATGATTGAAAATCAAAACGATTGCCTGCCTGGCTGAGTTGCATTCCTGGTTTATAATTACCCGGAAATGTTCTCATGTTTCTTTTAAAAGTAAGTAATCTTTCGCACCCGGATAACTGCCTTTTCCGGTGATATATTTATAGCTCGCCTTTAGTACACTATTAAATTAAAGATGGATTCTATTTTAATTTTTTAAAACAGGATCCATCTTTTTTATTACGGGAAACTTTCCCCACTCATTGAATCACTTTTTTAGTGAACGGAATTAATTGAGATTTTAAGCTGAATTGAGATTAACCAGGAACTTACTTACTGATTAAGGGTTGTCGCCCGTTATTATACAGGTTGATTTGTTCTTCCTTTTAAGTACTATTGTATATTTAGTAATTAAATAAATTACTTGTAAATACAGCGATAAATTAATGAATGGCGAATCTTTAAATATTCAGCAGGATAACCTTAATAAGTTAAAAGAGCTTTTTCCTGATGTATTCTCTGAAGGGAAACTGGATTGGGAGAAATTGAAGGCAACTTTTAGTGATGATATAAATTTTGCAAACGAATCAGTTTATAATTGATAAAATCATCGCAGCTAAACCAAAAAAAGTAATAACTCTTGATAATCTTTTTGCAGGGAACGATCAATTGAAAACAAATACGGTGTTACAGATGAGGGACACGGGGATTGAATTTAAAACGATATGAGTAAAAGGTCAGATAATGAAAAATCTAAAGGGTTCCAGGCCTTTAAAGTTCATGCTGAAAATAAGTGGAACGCAATTGAGTTTTAAAAAATACAAAAAAGTGAAAGATGAATGCAACTGAATTACTTGACATAATTGATTCAGGCGAAACAAGTTCTGTTCAGTTTAAACAGAATGTTCACAACGAACAAAGTATCGCACAGGAAATGGTTGCATTTGCCAACACGAAAGGTGGGACAATATTAATCGGAGTAGATGATAAGACCTGGAAAATTGAAGGTTTAACCGCTGATGATCTTCGAAGGCTGAGTGATCTGCTCGTCATGATGGTATTAGTTTATGAATAATGGAGCCAATATAGGATAGTTAATATTTGAGGTGTTGGAAAAGGTATAATTTTAAATATCTATACTCGCAAAATTTTAAAATATTTTTTAAATAGTTTAGAGAAACCTTAGTAGAAAAGAAATTAAAATTTATGACCAAACCTTATTACCTTATTGCATGAAAATAGAATACAACAATTTATACACTCACTTCATATTTACGACACTGCATCGTTTACCTTTGATTTCTGAAAAACACCGGGAACGAGTCGAGAAATATATTACCGGCATCGTAAATAATAATGATTGTCATTTATATTCTATTTATGCCAATCCAGATCATGCTCATTTTCTTTTGTCACGTTCTCCGCGATTATCAGAAGAAACTCTGGCTTCAATAGTTGCCGAGAGTTCCCAACATTTTATAAACCAAAATAAACTATGTGATACTACATTTGCCTGGCAGGAATCGGCCTCCGCTTTTTCGGTGTCAAAATCCGATGTTGACAGAGTTTGTAAGTATATACTTAATCAAGCTGAGCATCATCGTAAGATAAGTTTTGCAGAAGAATACGAGGAATTTATAAAATTTTATCAAAAAACTTTGCGACCATTTGAAAAGTATAAGATAAAATAAGGTAATAAGGTTATGAGTATGCAATAGGATGTTTTTCTACTAAGGTTTTAAAACCATCATTGTTGCAAATCAATCCGGCACTTCAAAATATTAACCATTAATTAGCTACAACAAGCGAAAGGTGACAAGTAATGAAGAGATATCACGCCTGCTTCAAAGCAGTGGTTACCTGTATGCTGAAGAACGATTGATTAACCATAGTTCGATAGAGGATGTGAATTGGGATAAGTTTAAAACCTTCTATGAGGAAAAATATAAGGAACCATGTGAAAAGGAAAAATTAGCAAATTATCTATCTAATTTAAGATTGGGTTCTGAAAAGAAAATAAATGTTGCCGCGGCTTTGCTTTTCGGCAATAATCTGCAAAAACTTACTCCCCAATTTTTTATAACGGCTATTTGGTTTTGGGGTAATGATGTAACTGATACAAAATATCGAAGCAGTGAGAATATTTATGGCACATTGGATAAACTATACGATCGGGGATACGATTTTATATATTCGAAGCTGAACAAAATACAGGCGGGGCAGCCATTTAACAGCCTTGGGAAATTAGAAATTCCTGAAATTGTTATTACAGAATTGTTGGTAAATGCATTAATTCATCGCGATTACTTTATGAATGATTCTATTAAGCTTTTTGTATTTGAAAACAGAATTGAAATAATCAGCCCCGGCCGGCTCCCTAACAATCTTACGGCGGAACAAGTAAAAAGAGGCGTACGAAGAACCAGGAATAGTATTATTGCATCATATGCACCAGACGTTATGCAATACAGGGGAGCAGGAAGTGGAGTTTTGAGAGCCATCCAGGCTTATCCCGATTTTGACATACTAAATGAAATAGAAAATGAAAGGGTAACTGTTATTATAAATAGACCTCAATTATTGTGAAACTGTGCAATTTCTAAAAGTTATTAATAAAGACAAAGAAGCCTGATCCTCAAATATTCCTATGCCGAATTTCTCCCTGCATTAATAATACCGAACGAGCAGCGCATAGCTAATTTTTCGTAGGTCGTTTTCAAATCATTTGGGGATAATTCTTTTTCTATTTCGCGGATATTTGCTATGGCAAATTGCTGGATGGTCACTAAAGGCAAAACAATTTTTTCTCTCATGCTGATCGATAGTTGCTCAACCGGGTATTCAGCCATCAATTCGTTTTTGCCACTAAGCAGGAAAAGATATTTTTCTGTGTTTACATATTCCTTGTAAATCATATTCCATATCTCGCCATATTTTTCATCTTTTGATAAATGCCCTGTGAGTGGAAAAAAGCATTTTTTCATCGCCATTTCACAATTATCAATAAGTGTTTTAAAAAATAGTGAATTTTGATACAACGTTTTTAGCTGGTTCAATTTTCCCGCCTTATCCAGTTTTTGTATTGCCGCTCCCACACCGTAATAACCGGTGACATTTTGCTTAAGCTGGCTCCAGGCGCCTACAAAAGGAATGGCACGTAAGTCCTGCAGGTTTATTTTTTTTGATCCGCCGCGGTTTGCGGGGCGGCTGCCGATATTTGTTTCACTATAGAATTTAAGAGGGCTTATATTGGTTAGGTAATCCATGAAATCCGGGTGATTTTTAAGCGTAGAATATGCATTAAAACTTTCATTGGCCAGTTCCTGCAATAAAGTTTCTTCTTCCTCCTGGAGCGTAACATGGCGGTTGGAAAACAGGTCATTCGAAATTCCGGCATGTATTAATTGCTCAATATTAAATTGAGCCGCGTCAACGGTTCCAAAGTTGGAACTTACGGTTTGTCCCTGTATCGTCAACTGTATTTCCTTGTTGGAAATATTTTTACCCATAGACGCATAGAATTTGTGCGTTTTTCCGCCACCTCTTGCAGGCGGGCCACCGCGCCCGTCAAAAAATACTACATCAACATCGTATTCTTTCGATATGGCGGTAAGTTCTTCTTTTGCTTTGTAAATACTCCAGTTTCCCATTAAATAGCCACCGTCTTTTGTTCCGTCAGAAAAGCCGAGCATAACAACCTGCCGGTTATTTCTTCTTTTTATATGTTTTTTATATTCATCATTCCTGTACAAAGTATCAAGGATCGATGCCGCGTTTTGCAAATCATCAATAGTTTCAAATAATGGAACGATATCGATCTTTAGTTCTTCTTTCTTCCATCCTGCTAAAATGAACAGGCCATATACTTCCAATACATTTAATGCGCTGCTGCAATGGCTGATGATGTACCTGTTACAGCCCAGTTCTCCATTATATTCCTGGATTAATTTAACCGCTTTAATGCTATTGACCGTATCATTTATTATAGGGTCTTTGTAATCCTGTTCCGGTGCGCTATCAGTATTATGGGTAAGGACGTCTATCTTTTCAGCATCACTTAATTGTGAATAATTTCCGGGCAGCCCTTTATCTCCTGCTTCAATTGCCTGCAATACAATTTCATGAATTGAGCTATCCTGCCTGATATCAAGGGAAGCAAAGTACAACCCGAAAACATGTACCTTATTTATAAGATTATCGATCAGATAAAGAAACAATCCATTGTGCTGGTAGATAAGAATTTCTTTTATCTTGTTCAAAACCACCAGGATCTCCTCTTTGGTTAAACGTGTACGGTTACCGGGAATAAAGACGTTATCATACAATTGCTTTTCAAGTTCTGCCAAAAGAACATCCACTCCCTTGAAAGTAAGCCTGCGCCTTAGCCTGCGTATTTCCAGGTAATAACTTTTGATAATGCCGCCCCTTAAGGCATCTGCGACTTTTAGTGTGGTTTCTGTATTTACAAACGGGTTGCCATCCCTGTCTCCACCCGGCCAAAAGCCCATGTTGATTATAGGATTGTTTTCATGAACCGCATCAGGAAACTGACCTTTGATGAACGAAATTATTCTCCCCGCTGCTGCAAAGAAAACATTTTCCAGGTACCAGAGCAGGCTCACAGCTTCATCGTACGGGGTAGGCTTTTCTTTTTTAAAAAAGGGCGTTTTACCAAGCTGTTGCAGGTACATATTTATTTGCGCGGCATTATTTTCTGAAAGGGATTTGGAAAGATCATTGATAATGCCCAAAACCGATCCGGGATAAAATTGTGTAGGATGCGCAGTAAGTACCAGCTTAATTGAAAAATTTTCTAATTTTTTTGTTAGTTCCGCTCCTTTTTCATTCTGCAGCACCTCCAGCTCCAGCTGCTTCAATGTGCCGGCGCCATTTATATCGTGCACCTTTGTAAAAGCCGCATCCTCGAGAGCATCAAATAAAACCACTTGTCGTTCCACAAATTGAATAAACCGGAAAAGAAGATCCAGCTTGTCGGGCTGCGAGGTAAAAGAAGTATGCTTTGAAAAAAAGTCCTCAATAATTTCAGAGGGGCTGAGTTTCTTTTTATAGCCTTCTTCGCATATATTCAGGAAGAGCGATAAGAGAATTCCCGTTTTTTCAATCCGGTGAAACGGTAAAGAGGTAAAGAGGCTGTTATACAGTTGAAATTTTATGCCGACGTAGTTTTTAAAATGCTGCAGCCCGCGTGAAGCCTGGTTATCCATTATTGAAAATTAAAAATAAAAAATAAAAAATTGCAGCAATCGTATCGTAACATGAAAATACTTCAAAAATTTATAACTGATCCTCTTCTATTGGCCTAATTTTATTTTACCGGAAGTAGGTTAATAAGTTTTAAGGTTAATAAGTTGATGGGTTAACAGGTTGACAAGGGACCACCGCCATTTCAACATTTCAACTCCAACTTTTCAACTGCTTACCTTCAATAAAAATTTACAAACTGAAAAATTGAATAAAATGCTAAAGAAAAATTCAAATACATTTCAATCTACCCGGCTGCCAGCTGATTATTTCACCGGTAACGGATGGATACAAAGGCTGGTAAGGGATGAGTCCATAGCGTGCAATGTGGCAAAGGTATCCTTTGAGCCGGGTTGCAGGAATCACTGGCACACGCACCCTGCCGGACAAGTTTTAATAGTAACAGAAGGCAAAGGATATGTTCAAAAAAAAGGCGAGCCAATACAAGCTCTTTTACCAGGCGATGTGGTAACCATTGCTGCAAATGAGGAACACTGGCATGGTGCTACTCCGGATAGTCTTTTTACACACATTGCCATTCAGCTGGTTTCCGATGGGAAAGACATAACATGGATGAAGCCGGTAACAGCAGAAGAATATAATAGCTTCATATAAGCAGATTTTTTTTAAGACGAATTACACGAATTAGGCGAATTAGGCGAATTACGCCAATTAGCAATGTCTTTAATCCTATGGTTACCGACCTGGTAATTTTGTTTGCGCTTAGACAAGTGAGGTGGAAGTATAAAATTCGTGAAATTCGTGTAATTAATGCATTGAATTCGTGGAGTAAAAAAATTGCGATTTTCTCATTACAATCAATTGGCGTATTTTCGGCTTTATTATTTTGTTAATCAATAGTAAGCATATCAGAACGTTTATTCCTTCAGAAGTGATTGTCACTTCTTTCACAACAATTATTACAACCCGTAAAGGTTAAACATTTCCATATAGTCCCCGGCTTTTAGCTTTCCAAATAAAAATTAGTTAATAGAATAGATCAATTATCTTAGTAAATATTCAAATATGCAGGTTTTAAAATTCGGCGGTAGTTCTGTTGCTAATGCGCAAAATATAAACAGGGTCGTTTCCATTGTACAGGATGCTATAAGAACTGATGATAAGATCATTGTTGTTTTATCAGCTTTTGGTGGCACTACGGATGCCTTACTCGATGCTGCGGGCCTCGCTTCAAAATCCGATCTTTCTTACAAAGAAAAACTTCACCTCATTGAGCAGCGGCACCTTACAGCTGTAAAAGAATTAATTCCTCTCGACCAGCAAAGCAGTGTATTGAGCATGGTTAAAAAGCGATGTAATGAAATTGAAGATATCTGCAACGGTGTTTTTTTATTGAAAGAATTATCACTTCGTACAAAAGATTCCATTATCGGCTATGGTGAATTTCTATCCACGCAAATATTTGCGGCGAAATTAAAATCCCTCGGCATGCTCAACACATGGAAAGATGCCAGGGAGCTCATTATTACCAATTCTGAATTTGGCATGGCAAATGTGGACTTTCCGGTTACTAATAAAAATATACGCGATTTTTTTTCATCAAATGATGCAGTAATTTGTATTATTCCTGGCTTTATTGGCAGCGACAAAAAGGGGAACACTACGACGCTGGGAAGAGGTGGATCAGATTATACTGCCGCGATTGTTGGCGCTGCATTGCATGCGTCTGTTATTGAAATCTGGACGGATGTTTCGGGAATGATGACTGCTGATCCCAGGCTGGTAACCAATGCAAAAATCATTCACCGGATTTCTTACCAGGAAGCAATGGAGCTGTCACATTTTGGGGCAAAAGTTATTTATCCACCAACCATTCAGCCGGTAATGAATGAAGGCATCCCGGTTTGTATAAAAAATACATTTTCGCCATCTGATGCAGGCACATGGATTCATAAGGATGTTCATAAAAACGGGAATACCATACGGGGGATATCAAGCATCAATAACCTTGCTTTGTTAAGCCTGGAAGGCAGCGGGATGGTGGGCATTCCAGGGTTTTCAAAAAGATTATTTGAAGCGCTGTCCAACGAAAAAATTAATGTAATTCTTATTACCCAAAGTTCGTCGGAGCATTCGATTTGTGTGGGGATTGAAGAAATAAATGCGGAAAAGGCCAGGGAGGTTATTGATAAAGCGTTTGATTATGAAATTGACATAAAAAAAGTGGAGCCGCTGGTTGTGGAAAAAGACCTGGCAATAGTAGCGCTCGTTGGCGATAATATGAAAAATCACCCTGGTATAAGCGGAAAAATGTTTGGTGTATTAGGAAGAAACGGGGTTAATGTAAGGGCCATTGCCCAGGGCTCTTCCGAAAGAAATATTTCTGCCGTAATTGCTACACGGGATGT
>JBDTZL010000330.1:0-3808 GCA_040005125.1 Ginsengibacter sp. | reverse complement strand
TGTAAAAAATCGGGGTTGAAATTTGGGTACCATAATCACAACTTCGAATTTCTATATTCATTGAACGGTAAGAAGATTTATGACATCATACTGGAACATACAGATCCCAAATTAGTGTTGCAGCAAATGGATATTGGCAATATGTATGGCGCAGGTGGCAGGGCGCTTGAGCTCCTGAAAAAATATCCCGGGAGGTTTGAAAGTATGCATGTAAAAGATGAGATCAAATCTGAGAAAGGTGAAATGAATGATGCTTATGAAAGTACGGTACTGGGCAAAGGTATTATGCCTGTAAAAGAGATAGTGGACCTTGCAAGGAAATCGGGTGGTACTACTGAATTCATTATTGAGCAGGAATCTTACCAGGGGAAAACTCCTCTTGAATGCTCGGAGGAAGACTTTAAAATTATGAAGAGCTGGGGTTTTTGAGGCTTCACCCCAACCCCTCTCCGAAAGAGAGGGAACGGCTCTAACCATTAACTTAAAGAGCTTTTGATAGTGTAGCGGTTAAGAATAATCAGTGTTGTAAATTTATTTTTCCCCCACGAATCAGCCTTGTGGCAGACAGGTTACACGAATTTTCACAACAAAATAAGTAATCTGTGTTGATTTGTGTAATCCGCGGTTATTTCTTTTTTAGATTTAGTGAGTTTGAAATAACCTTACTTTTGAAAACAATAACTTTATAAATTTATTTTTGCCACGAATTACACTAACTAATTTCCACGAAAAAATAAGTAATCTGTGCTAATCCGCGTAATCCGTGGTCCGGAAAAGAAATATGTGATTGATGTTAATTCGTGTAATTCGTCGCTACTGTCTTCTATAAACTTTTTTGTATTGAAAAAATGTTCAAAAAACATCCACAGGATATTATGTTTTCTCCTGAGCTTCATTTTAATGGGTACCCTTACCATGTGTGCTCAAAAGAAGAACGAATCATTCCAGCTACATATTCATAAAGCCACTTCACTCATAAAAGTAGACGGGACGATGGACGAGGAAGCATGGAAGGACGCTGATGTTACAACGGATTTTTTTATGGTGCTTCCGATGGATACGTCACTCGCAACAGTAAAAACTGAAGTGCGGATGTGTTACGATGAGCATAATCTCTATCTTATTGCAGTATGTTTTAAAAGTACTCCCGGCCGCTATTTTGTAGAATCACTCAGGCGTGATTTTTCCTTTTTAAAGAATGACAATTTCCTGTTGTTCATGGACCCTTTCAATGATCTTACCAATGGCTTTTCTTTTGGAACTAATGCGGCAGGAGCACAGTGGGATGGGTCTATGTACGGAGGTGGTTCAGTCGATTTGAACTGGGATAATAAATGGATATCCAAAGTAAAAAATTATGAGGATAAGTGGATCCTTGAAATGGCCATTCCATTCTCAACAATCCGGTATAAAAATGGCATTAAAAAATGGGGTATCAACTTTAGCCGTAATGATCTGCGGACGGCCGAAAAAAGTGCATGGGCTCCTGTGCCGCGCCAGTTTCCCACGGCATCTTTGGCCTATACAGGAAATCTTATATGGGATGAGCCCCCACCCCCACCCGGTGCTAATATTTCCCTGATCCCTTATGTATTGGCGGGTTCCGGTAAGGACTATGAAGATAATACGGCAACAAATTACAGGAAAAATATTGGCCTCGATGCCAAGATTGCCATAAGCTCTTCACTCAATCTCGACCTTACTGTTAATCCCGATTTTTCGCAGGTAGATGTTGACCAGCAGGTAACCAACCTGAACCGTTATGAATTATTCTTTCCCGAAAAACGCCAGTTCTTTTTAGAGAATGGGGATCTCTTTGCAAACTTTGGATATGCTACTATCCGGCCATTTTTTTCAAGAAGGATCGGGCTGGGTGTACCCATTAATTTTGGTGCAAGATTTAGTGGTAAGCCCGATAAAAACTGGCGCATAGGCGCCATGGATATGCAAACAGGAAGTGTGGATTCAATTGGCTTGCCGGCACAGAATTTTACAGTCGTTTCTGTTCAGCGCAGGTTATTTTCACGATCCAACATTGGAATTATTTTTATTAATAAAGAATCCCTGCATTATACGCCAGGCTCCGATTCCGGCAAGCCTGTATATTCAAATTATAACAGGAACCTGGGCATCGAATACAACCTGGCTTCACCCAATAATGTAGTAACCGGGAAGGTGATGTTTTTAAAATCTTTTACCCCGGGAAAGCAGGGAAATGATCTTGTACATGCTGCGCATCTCCAATATTTCAGCCGACGGTGGCTGCTGTATGGCGAGTATGAATATGTGGGTAAGAACTACAATGCCGAAGTAGGATATGTGCCCCGCAGCGCATACATTAAAATAAACCCGCAGGCCGGCTATACGTTTTTTCCAAAAGGTGGAATCGTTTTATCTCACGGCCCTAAGTTCACCTATACTTTGTATGATAACGAAAGCTTCCGGCGTACAGATGATGAATGGATATTCACTTATAATGTTGCTTTTCGTAATAAGGCCACATTTGCACCATGGGTATCTCATGATTACGTACAGCTTCAGCAACCTTTTGATCCTACTAATTTCAAAAAAGATACATTGGCCCGTGGTACTAAACATTACTGGTATGCCGGGGGAGAAGATTTTGTTTCGAAACCTCAAAGCCTTTTCACCTATGGATTGTCAACCAGTTTCGGTGGTTATTACGACAATGGGAACAGGTACTACGTGAGCGCAAGCTTAGGCTACCGGTTTCAGCCCTATGTAAGTATAACAATGAATGCCAACTATAATTATCTCAGTTTGCCTGCTCCATGGAACATTACAAAATTCTGGCTCATCGGCCCGCGGATAGATGTTACGATGACCAATAAATTATTCTTTACAACATTCGTGCAATATAATGAACAGCTCAGTAATATCAATCTCAACACAAGGTTCCAATGGCGCTACAAGCCCGCTTCAGACCTCTTCATTGTATACACCGATAATTATTTACCTGCCCCGTTTTCAGTTAGAAACCGGGCAATTGTGCTGAAGCTTACTTACTGGTGGAATGTGAAGGTTCACAGTTCAAAGTTGAGAAGTTCATAGTTCAAAGTTTGAAGTTCAAAGTTCAGTTCATGGTCATAGTTCGGGGTTCGCATTGAAGGTGTCGATGGTAACTTAGTTCCCTCGCTAAAGGAGGGGATTGGGGTGCGGCCTTCAAAGTTCAAGGGTTAAGGTTCGCTTGCATACCTGCTACCTTTTATTTTCTCAGGGGCTATCAACATTGCCTCTTACCTCATCTTTTGCTCCGGCTTTCCACTTCAATCTTTTGGCGGGAATGTGTGTGTTCAAATTAAATCATTATGAGCGCCCAAAGGATTTCCGTTTTCAATCCGGCAGCCCGTCGTCTATATTTATTAATGAGCTGAATAGTGCAGTGCTTTTTATTTTTCTTCGATGCCATGATGGTTGGGAAGCAGGTTTATTGGTCAGCTTTAGTTCCTAAGCGGGGTTTTCATTTCCCTTCAGAATAAGCTAACAATCTATAAATAAGAGGAAATGAAACTCCGATGCCGCATAGTTTTCAAATTTAAAGGCCTCCGCTCTCACCCATAATAATATGTCTGTAAAATATAAGCGCCCCAATGCCGGTGCATTATCAGGATTTGCATATTTAGCTTACAATGATTGTATGTGTAAGCAAGGATAATCCTTGTTTCTCAGCGGGGTTTTCATTTCCCTTTTAAATAAGCTAATAATCTATAAATAACAGGAAATAAAACCCCTATGCCGCATAGTTTTCAAAATTAAAAACCTCCGCTCTCACTCATAATAATATGTC
>JBDTZL010000313.1:0-12911 GCA_040005125.1 Ginsengibacter sp. | reverse complement strand
AAGGTTGCATTTCGCCGCTTTGGCTCCTGGAGTGTTGAAGCATGCTTTTTACAATGCTATCCGCACGCTGCCCATGGTGGAGTATTTTGTGGTGATTTTGTGTTACATCATCTATAAGTGAATTGATATTTTCTCTTGTGTCCCGCGATAAGCTTTCTCCCGCAAGCTTTTCTTTCATTTCGGATAATAGCTCAGCATTTACCTCCGAAAAATTATTTACAAAGTTCAGGGGGTTCTGTATCTCATGAGCTATACCGGCGGTAAGTTCTCCAAGCGACGCCATTTTTTCTTTTTGTATCAACTGTGTCTGGCTTACTTTGAGCTCAGTTAATGCAATCACCAGGCTTTCTTTTTGCTGCAGGAGTTCCGACGTTCTTTCAGTAACTCTTTGTTCCAATAATGCATTTTGCTGTATTAGTAATTGTTGCTGCTCCTCGTGAAGGGCCTGCAGATCTTTATGGTATTTAAGTTTTTTGCGTTGGTTGGATATAAAAGCAATAAGGAAGCTGCTAAAAAGAAACACCATAGCAGAAATACCAATAATAACTCTAGACTGTAAATTTATTTCTAACAGGCTCATAAAAAGCTTTGGTTATAAAGATGCAAAAGATTATATAAGCGACATTATGAACGTTCCATATATTATCTGCAAGAACGGGGTTTTGATCTATCATTGGAACATAAAATAAAAACACGAAAAAATTGATCACTACATAAATACTAAGCCCCGTTACAATCCAGAAATCGGGGCCGCTGGATATTACTTCAATCTCATCTCTCAATTGTGACAGGTAATATTGCATGCAATAAATTAATAAAAGGTACGCTTCTGCAGCCAATAAATTTCCGCTGAGATGGCGGGGGTTGGTAAAATTTTCGAAATAATTAAAGTTAATGACCAGGAACACAAGCGATATCAATGGGAGGAGCTTCTTAAGCCTGAAGAAGAAAGTTTGCGGCAGCATTATGAAAAAATAACTAAAACAGATAAAGCGTACAACGGAGTGTACATTGTACAATACATTGTTACTTTGAAGCCAGGCTGGTAAATAAATTTTGAAATCGCTGATTATATCCCCGGCTAAATTTATAGAAAGCGCAAACCATAAGTACAGGATCACCGGCTTCAGAAAAAAAGGTTGTTTGTGCCTGAATAATAAAATAATTAAAGGTATAAGCGGAGCCCACACTTCCGACCAATCCAGCATTAATTGTAAAAATTTACCCATGATTATTAAATGGCCTGGCAAACAAAGGAATTATTTAAGGTGTATAATTAAATGCGCAGGGCTTATTAATTTTAAAACTTTTTATCCGTTTACCGGCAGGTGTCCTCATGGCCAGGTTCAACGCCTGTACCGGCTATAGATATGATCGCATGCCTTAAAAATTTGGTGTTACCATTAACCTGAGTTTCTCGGCGGGGATGGGTTAAGGCTCACACCGGTAGGAGTAGAACTGAAAGGGACAATAAGAGGGTCGTCATTTGTGAGCTGGATATCGTAAGTAATTTGACCGCCCTGGTCAGTGGCTTGTGGATCAAGTGGAACAAACAGAACACTCTTGAAATCAGTTTTAATTTGCCGTTTTATCTTCTTAAGATCATTTATCTTTAAAACAAGGTTGCCGAAATAGGTTTTATTTCCATATTGAAAATTTGTTAAACTCCCTTCGTTTAATTTAATGTTTGGGTCGTCGTGATATATATCACTATCACTTGACCATCCATGAAGGGTCAATAAATCCGGATGCTCTGTGTAGAACCTAAACACTGTTCTTTTTGTTAAACTCTTAAAAGTTCCCGAATCTGTATATAAGACAGATAAGAAGCCATCTATAACAGCGATTTTTGAACCTGGCGTTTTCAAGCCGGCGTTTGATTTTTTCTTCATGTTAAAAGTTTAAAGATTATACAAATGGGTTAAAAAATGTAATTCCCGGCATACGTGATACAAAAAGTATTACCAAAATGCTTTTTAAGATCAGGGCGGTTTTCTTAGAGTTTGGATATATCACCCAAAATAATAAAAACTATTTAAGAGTAAGAGGAGAAATACACTTTTATTATTTTTATATATGATCTTATTCATTGTGCCATTAAGTATCAGCGGTCAATTGCCACAACATTGCAATCCTGTGCACTTATGCTATATTTGAAATCTTAACAAAAAAAGATGAAAAATTTTGAATACAAGGTCCTTGATATTCCGGCCTATGGCTTCTGGTATGGTGGCAAAATAGACCACCAGGAGCTTAGCACGAAATTGAATGAATTGGGCAGGCAGGGCTGGGAAGTTGTTTCGTCTGGCGTAACAAATATGTGGAGAGGTGAATCAAGAGGCGTATATATTATCCTTAAAAGAGAGATCTAGCGTCGTGTTGGCCATGTTTTGCCGCAATATTTTATTACACGAATTACTGCGAATCAGCCTGGCGGACAGGTTACACGAATTAATAAAAGCAGCAAAGTTATTCGTGCAAGCCATGGATAAAATTCGTGTCAATATCTTAGTCATTTTATATTCAACATAACCCTGGATTTTATCAATATGGATTCAGTAATCATAATTCCAAATAGTGAAAGATCCCTTTGCGGGGATCGGTTTGGAAATTATCGCGGGTGAGATGTTATTTCTCTATTTGCTATTCAGCTCTTTTTACAATAAAACCACCTGTAATCAGGGAAAGAAGAGACAAAACCCCCAGGCAGCCGAAGAATTTTAAATTGAGAGAATCTTTCTCAGGCAGGAAAGTGAATATTAAAACCGCAAGAGTTATACCGGCTAAAACTAAAACAAAACCAAACAGAAGCTTATAGTTCATGATTATTTTTCTATGTGGATGAGGTGAATAAGTTGATTATTTTGATAATTCTCCCCATAGCGCAAATAAAATACCATAGTTTATCGTATGTGGATGCAAAACGTTAAATACCTGCGTACGAAATGAAAATTCATGTGCTACCCGGCAATCTCATTTGCTAAAACCATGGTTCATCTGTAATCAATCTTTCCGTGACAGGCTGTCACTTCTCCAATTGTACCGAGTTTAAATCATACCAGTTGTTGATTATAGTCAGTTTTTTGTAAAAATCCTGCTGCTATTTTTACATAAGTTCTCATCAACATTTGTGCATCTCATTAAAAATCCAGAACATGCATGCTAAAAAAATTATTAAAATCGACTTGCTTGATATTCTTTTTGAAGGGAGGAATAAAGAATACGGTGCTTATGATTTAAGAAAAACATATAATAAACGACTTTTAATCGCTCTTATAGGTACAGTGGTAGTAATTTCCGGTTTATTTATAGGATCAGTTATAAAAGATAGAATGGCTGAAAGGGATTTGGTCACTGTAATGCAGGTAAAAGACGTTTCACTGGAGGCTGTGAAACCAAATGAGCCTCCTCCGCCCCCGCCCCCGCCCCCACCAAGGTTTTCTCCCCCACCACAGGTAGCAACTATTGCATTTACGCCGCCAAAAGTGGTAAAAGATGAGGAAGTTATTAAGCCCCCACCAGAAGTAAGGCAGATTGAGGAAGCCAGGGTGGATGTAAAAACCGTTGAAGGCACAAAAGATTTGGGTATTATTGCACCACCTGTAACAGAAAAAGGGACGCAGGTTGCGGCAGCGCCGACTGAAAGCAAAAAAGATGATGACGATAAGGTATTTTTAAAAGTTGAGATTGATGCGTCTTTCCCGGGAGGTACGGCAGAGTGGACCAGATACGTACAAAAAGCGATACAAGCCAATCAGGACGAATTCACTGATTCTGATTTTGGACAATGCCTTGTGAAATTTATTGTGGATAAAAAAGGAGTGGTAAGTGCTGTTGAAGCCACTACAATGAAAGGCAGCAAACTGGCAGAAGTTGCAACCAACATAATAAGGAAAGGCCCTAACTGGATTCCTGCTCGGCAAAATGGAAGGAATGTAAATGCCTACCGGATCCAACCGGTCTCTTTTATAAATGCTAACTAAATAGTAATCATTTAATCAATAGAATATAGTTCAGACAAACTAAGACTTTGATTGAAGTGCTTTTTTTATCCCCGGATTCTTGAATTACAAAATCATAATTAACAATAAACTGTTCCATAGTCACAGTAATCCTTTAATTATAAAAATCATAGTTCAGACAATCAATGATTTTGATTGAAGCTATTTTTTCATTCCTGGAATTATTGAATCACAAACTATAATCAACAATATACCGTTCCTAAATCCGGCAATCCTCTAATCATAAAAATCATAGTTCAGAAAATCGATGATTTTTATTGAAACTATTTTTTCATTCCTGGAATTATTGAATCACAAACTATAATCAACAATATGCCGTTCCTTAATCCTGGCAATCCCTTTATCAAAAAAATCATGGTTCAGACAATCAAAAGAATCATCGCTATTTTTGCAATAAATAAGGGTATTTTTTAGTTTTCGTGTCTTTACATAAGAATAACCGGTGAAAGTAATTTTTAATTAGCAATTGACCTTATCAAAAACGACCAGCACGAACCTTTTTCAATAGAGGAATTATTTGAGGAATGCTTTCATAATTACTATGACAGTCTGCATAGGTATGCTTTTACTATAGTGAAGGACAATGAAGAAGCGGAAGATATAGTTCAAATCGCTTTTATAAAATTGTGGGAGAAAAGAAACCATGTCAATATTGAGCAATCGGGCCGGTTTTATCTATATAAGTCAGTGTATCATCTTTGTCTTAACAGCATCAGGGATAAAAAGGCGGGGCAAAAGTATGTCGAAAAATTTCCAAAACCAATGGCAGCGGGTGTAAACGACGTTACAGATGAAAGAGAAACAAATGGCCGGGTTATTAACGCAATTGAAACACTGCCACCAAAATGCAAAGAGATTTTCATCAAAAGCCGCAATGAAGGAAAAAGGTATGCTGATATAGCAACCGAATTAAACATATCGGTAAAAACGGTAGAAGCTCAAATAGGCAAAGCATTAAAAATACTGAGAAATCTTCTCGCTGATCTCATAAAAACAGAATGAATAATATACAAATTGATATTCTTTTAGTTACGAAATACCTCGCGGGGGAGGCAACTCCCGAAGAAGCTATTGCTATCGGGCATTGGATAAAAGAGCCTGCAAATAAGAAGCAATTTGATGAGATCAGTAGTGTATGGAACCTGTTGCCACAAAGCAGTATTCATAAAAGCCCGGATCATGCCATTGCATGGTCGCAATTACAAAATTCTATTTCTAAAAAAAGATCTTTTCGGAAAATGGAATCTATGCCACGTGTCTATGCTGCAGCGGCTGTTGTAGCAGGGATAATTATATGTGGAGTTATTTTTTATAATGTATTCAATAATCATACATCGGTAACCCGGGAGTTCATAACACTGGCAGCTTCAAGGGATCTTTTAAAAGATACCCTTCCCGATGGATCAATTATAATTTTAAACCGGAACAGCAGTGTGCAATACCCGCAAGATTTTAATAAAACCAACCGGCTGATAAATTTGCATGGCGAAGCATATTTTAATATTGCACCCGATAAAAAAAATCCTTTCATAATCAACGAGGGCGAATTAAACATTAAAGTGGTGGGTACTTTATTCAATGTGAGCAAAACAGAAAATCCCCAATCAATTAAAGTACAGGTACAATCAGGAATAGTTAAGATGTATACAAGTAAAAGTGAAATTACTATTTCCAAAGGCCAGACAGGGATTTACATTAAAGATAATAATGTATTGACCATAAAAGATTCTGTAGATGTCAACAGCATGGCCTATGCAACCGGTAGTTTTTCATTTACCAATAAGTCCTTGGGAGAAATCTCTTCCTATCTCGAAAAAGCTTTTGGAGTTACCATACTTTTTAAAAACAGGGATCTTCCACAATGCCGTATGACTGCAAAGTTTGAAAATAAACCTCTTGATTATATTATACACGTTATTTCAATAACCTTAAATATTCAATACACGATTCAAAACAATTCAATTCAAATAGATGGGAAAGCTTGTAATTAAACACAGGACATATTATCATTTCGTTCTCGCCGGCTTAGTGGTTTTTACCCTTTCTGCAATCGGGCAGGGCAATTCTCAAAAGCTTAATACGATAATTATTCTTAATGACAGCAAAATACGGGTTGACTCGCTGCTGAATACTTTTTCAACCCAAACTCATATAGACTTCTCATTTAATTCAAAAAAAATAGATCCGGCTAAGGTTATTTCAGTTAAAAATAAAAAGCAAACATTGGCTGAATGGCTTTCCACGTTACAACATGATATGGGTATTCAGTATACCTTACTCGGTGATCATATCATTTTGGTAGATAACCCATCCCCTACCCGCCAAAAACCGGTATCAAAGAAAATTACCTTGAAACATGTTATTAAACAAACTGGTGGGAACGTAGCTATAAATAAACCGGTAGCAGTTAATAATAATGACTTACTTCAACAACACGAAAATCAAGAGGCGAAGCCATTGCCGGATTCAAATGAAACCCCTACCAATCATTCAGATACGGAAGCAGTACACTTAGCCGCCAACCCGGTGCATGATTCGCTCTCCATAAATGATTCGATGCGACATGCACCCGTTCAGCCGCATGATTCAGCAGGCACAGTTATGCACGAAAACAATGTAATTAACAAGCCGGCAAAGTCATTAAAAGAAAGACAGAACATCTTCGAATCCGGCAAGAAAACGATAGTTGGAATTGGGGCAGTTATATCCGTTCCGGGTTCTTTTTCCAAAGGTGAAACCTCTTCTGCTTTAGGTGTAGGATTGGATATCAAATTGGAAAAAGTATTCAGCAAAAATTTTTCTGGTACCCTTGGACTGGGATATAATTATTTTACAGGAAATTATACTTACTATAATTATGCGGGTACAACAGCGGGATATGCTGTCGGGAAAAACTTTGCCAATCTGCCCATACTTGCCGGGCTAAAATATTATTTCGGAAGAAAATTATATGTTTCAGGAGAGGCAGGCATGCTAATAAAAGCAAGCAGCAATACGGGAAGCCATCTTGCCATCTCACCTTCTGCAGGATACATTCTTCCCGTTGCAAAAAAAGCTATTGATGTTGGCATCCGGTTACTGTATGTAAAACCAGGATTTGGCACGCCTGAAAGCACCAGTTTACAAAATGGAGGGTATAGTTTTTGGTCATTGAGAATTGCCTGTTTATTTTAAAGAGCCCAATCAGGAACCCGCCATTAATTCAACCATAACTTAAATTTTTTCCTATGCATCATGCATCCATTTCCTGAATGCAGGCGCTGTTTCCTGGCTTATAACTATAGAATGATTTATTTCAGGAATCGTAATGTCAATCAGCAATTTTACCTTTTCGTGAGCTTTAAAGCTTTTTACATAATTAATGTTGATGATATACTGGCGGTTGACCCTGAAAAAAATTGTAGTGTCCAGTTCTTCCTCCAGTTCACTTAAGGTTTTATCCGAAACATATTTTTTTGAACAGCGATCCATCACATACACTAATTTATTTTGGGTATAGATCAAAGCAATGTCTTCAAGGCGTACTGCAATATTTTCCATTCCTCTTTTTACGAGTAATCTTGTTTTCTTTCTTCCATTTATAAATCTTTCCAGGTTTGCGAGAGGTGTATTTGCTCTTGTGTGAGAAAAATGGGTCTGTAATTTATTATACTTCATAAGCGCCTTATCAAGGTCTGTTTTATTAACAGGTTTCAGGAGGTAGTCAATGCCATTGTTTTCAAATGCCATCATCATATAATCATCATAGCCGGTAATAAAGATTACCGGGATCTGAACACCTGTCTGGCTAAAAATATCGAAGGACAAACCATCAGATAGCTGGACATCACTAAAAATAATATCTGCGTCAGGATGGCCTGTAATATATTCTATACTTTCTTTTACAGAACCGAGCCTCGCCTGGATATTTACTTCCGTAGATACTTCAGAAAGCGTTTTTACCAGCGCTTCCATTGCCGGTCTTTCATCTTCAATAATAATAGCATTAAGCATGGTTAGAGAGTTGATTTGATTAAGGGTAATTTTACTATGAATTCATTTTCCGTCGTTTCTATAAGAATATCTTTATTGCAAATAAGCCTGTAACGCGAGCTGAGATTCCGCAATCCGATGCCGGTAGAATTTACGAGGTAAGGTTTTGGCCTTTTATTGTTTTTTATCTGGATGTATTCCCCATTCAATACTACCCGGATGTTCAAAGGATCTGCATCTGTAAATTCATTGTGCTTAATAGCATTTTCCACCAGAATTTGCAAAGCATATGGTAATATCATAATGGTTCCTTCCCGGTGATTGTTGATCTCGGTTATCAAATGAAGCTTATTATCATGCCGCACCTGCAGAACGAAGAAATAGTTTTCAATAAATTCAATCTCGCCCTGGAGCGTTATCAGTTCCCTGTCTTTGTTAATCAAAAAATATTTATAAACGGTCGCCAGCTTGCTGTTAAACGTATGAGCCGTTTGAGGATCATTCAGGATAAGGTATGAAAGTGTATTCAGGCAATTGAAAATAAAATGCGGCTCCAGTTCATTTTTCAAAACCGACATCTCTGCTTTGGATCTTTCCCAATCGAGTTGATCCACAATTTTTGTATAGAGGTTACGCTGGTTACTGAGAAATAATATTTCATAAATTAAAGTAAATAACAGGACTGCCAGGGAAGAAAAAGCAATGCACTTAAAGATCGGAGACCAGTTAAAATTTTCCTTTGATATTTTATACCACGCGATAGAAAAAATGCCCGAAATAGCTGCTCCGAATAAACCGCCGATTAAAGAAACAGAAAGCACCTTGATAATCGGGTTACGGAAACTTTTGAATATAAATCTCATCTTACGATGAATCCAGCTTGCGCCAGCCCAGATGCAACATGAGAGTAAAATATAATACAAATTTATTGCTATGAGCTGGGGTATAGAATAACTGGTATAGCTGATAATTCCTGAGAAAAAAGGAATCAGCACTCCAAGAAATGGAATAAACAATAGTCGCAAATATTTATCCTTGATCATAGCAGCCGCGGTTAAGATTTATTTGCATAACACCCGGTATTATTCCACAATAATATCCCGGATTCTATCAAATGTATTTTCATAAGATGTTATCAAATAGCTAATTTGTTTTCATGGTGAATTTCCATTACAAGTGGCGTGACAATTACAGTTTTCGGAGAGATTTTGATTAAAGGTGTTATACTGATGATATAAAAAGAAAGGAATACGCTGCTTTATTGAAAAAAATAAATAAAGAATATGTTTTTTTTAGATTTAATCCATGACTTATGTCGCATTTTTACACGCGGTTAAAAATTTATGAATGAAATTTGTAGAAAAGGGGAATTTGATGTTGGAAAATTCAGGGCTGGGGAGTCAAGGCTGGCGGTTTGAAGCAGTATGTGTTTACAGGTTGAAAAGGTTGAAACATCCGCGAACCAGTTAACCTATGAACTTTTTAATTTATCTACTAATTAACTTATCAATTTACCCCAACTATTTCCTTTGCGAAATCGAACTTGCCCCGCTGGTAGCCACATCTTTTTTATCGGGGTTACCTTGATAATATAAAGAACTTGCACCACTGGCTGAACCTGAAATTGAACTATTTACTGTTATCCTTACATCAGACGCGCCGGAAAGTTTTGCAACGCAGTTTTGTATCACGAAATCATAATTCTTTACGTCGCTGGCGCCACTGGCAGTAAGATTCAGATTTTCCGCAGTGCCACTTATTTTAACGGTTGATGCACCACTCAAATTTACAGTGAGGTCGTTTATTTTTACAGGCCCTTTAATGTCGCATGCACCGGAAAGCTTTATCAGCATACTGTTTGCATTCAACGTACCGGTTATAATAATATCGCAAGCTCCTGAGGCCTCAAGGCTTTCGAGAGTTTTAAAAGAAAGATACGCACGCAGTTTTTTATCGCCGGAACTCATGCTAAAGTGATCGTTGTTATAAGAAATAACCAGTATTCCATTCTTTACCTCTGTTGTAATATTGTCCCGGTATTTGATCTCGCTGGCGCTTACTGCTAAAGAATAATTATCATCCTGTGACAGATACACATCGATGCCTCCTGATACTTTGATACCCGAAAAAATTGCCACGTTTCTTACTTCAACGTTTTTATCATTGATAATAGTTTCCTGGGCAAAAACGGGCAGGCAAATGATGGCAAAAATGAAAATGAAAAGAGTTTTCATCATAAAGATTTTTTTTATAACGGACAGGACAAATAAAAGTTACAAATTTTTGGAAATTAAATGTGAAGGAGCTTACCTTTACCCTTTAAATCAATTTTGTTACCGGGGTGCTCCCGCCAATGGCGCGATGCTGAGATAATACCCGCAGACCTGATCAGGATAATGCCTGCGAAGGGAGGTTGCACAACGTTTTCCCACCTCTTTTTCATGCTTCTATCCTTTTCAATTAAAAGAATATTAACATGAGAAAAACAATTTTCACGGTAGTTTTTTCAGTTGTGTATCTTTTTGTTTTTGCACAGGATAGCACTAAACTAAAAGGTAATGATACACTGATGCTGGAAAGTATTGAAATAACTTCTATACGGGCAGCTGACATAGCGCCATTTACCAAAACCAATATCAGCAAAAAAGAAATTGAAAAAGTTAACCTTGGGCAGGATCTTCCTTTTTTATTAAACCAGGTACCTTCTGTTGTAGTGAATTCCGATGCCGGTAATGGCATAGGATATACAGGAATCAGCATCCGGGGTTCCGATGCCTCGAGAGTAAATGTTACGCTTAACGGGATACCTTACAACGATGCAGAGAGCCAGGGCACTTTTTTTGTTGACCTACCCGATATTGTATCATCTGTAAATTCTATCCAGGTACAACGCGGTGTGGGCACTTCTTCCAACGGCGCGGGTGCCTTTGGTGCAACGATCAATCTCCTTACCAATGAAGTAAACAAAGAAAAATATGCAGAGATAAACAATACTTATGGTTCATTTAATTCCTGGAAAAATACAATCAGGTTTGGTACCGGCTTATTGGGAAATCATTTTACAACAGATGTGCGGCTGTCACATTTAAGCAGCGATGGTTTCATTGACCGGGCGAAATCAAACCTTGAATCTTTTTTTATAAGCAGTGCACACATTGATAAAAACAGTTCTCTGCGGCTGAATATTTTAAGCGGGAAAGAAAAAACTTACCAGGCATGGTATGGCATACCTGAAAGCTATCTCGACAGTAACCGCAGGTATAACCCTGCAGGAACTGAAAAGCCCGGCCCTCCTTACAGTAACGAGACCGACAATTATACCCAAACACATTACCAGCTTTTTTATAATAGGAAAATAAATGCCGACGTGAGTTTTAGTACCGCTTTATTTCTTACAAGAGGCAAAGGGTATTATGAAGAATACAGGGCAGAACAACCTTTCAGTGATTATGGCCTGCCCGATTATATAAATGGGACAGATACCCTTACTTCGACCGACCTTGTACGGCGTTTGTGGCTTGATAATTATTTCTATGGTGGAATTTTTTCTGTTCAGGTTCAAAAAAATAAAACACATTTTACATTCGGCGGAGGATGGGACAGATATGATGGTAAACATTATGATATTGTAACCTGGGCACAGGCGGGCTTTCCCAAAAATTATAGGTATTCAGACTTACCGGCCAACAAAGAGGACCTCAATTTATATGCAAAATTGTTGCAAACCCTGGGCTCAGGCTTTACCGGCTTTGTCGATGTGCAGGGAAGATTTGTAAACTATGATATCAAAGGATTTGATTCAAATCCTTTGATCTTCATTAATAAAAATTATACTTTCTTCAATCCAAAAGCTGGTATTTCATTCAATAAAAATAATTACCAGGTGTACCTGTCTTATTCAGTGGGGGCCAAGGAACCCAACCGGAATGATTTCGAAGCCGGGGTCAACCAAATCCCGAAGCCTGAAATATTGTATGACCTGGAATTAGGTGCGGAAAAAAAGAATGCTGACTTTACTTACGGAGCTACGTTTTATTATATGAATTATCACGATCAACTGGTATCAACAGGTAAAATAAATGATGTGGGTGCTTATACCCGTACCAATACCCCGGAAAGTTACAGGCTTGGAGTTGAGTTGCAGGCCGCGGCAAAATTTGCACAATGGATAAATGCCGGCGGTAATATTTCTTTCAGCAAAAACAAAATAAAAAACTTTACAGAATATGTAGATGATTATGATAATGGTGGCCAGAAGGTGTATCAATATCAGAATACAAATATCTCTTTTTCTCCGGATGCTGTTGCTTCCGCCACTCTCAATATTATACCGGTAACAAATGGTGAAATAAGTTTACAATCAAAATATGTAGGAAGGCAGTTTCTTGATAATACTTCACATGTAAGCAGGAGTATTGAATCGTATTATGTACAGAATTTAAAAATGTCTTACAGCCTGGGAAAGAGAAATATTTTTAAAGATGTGAATTTTATTTTCCAGGTAAATAACCTGTTCAACAGGAAATATGAATCCAATGGCTACACCTATGATTATATTTCCGGAGGTGAACTTACTGTTGAAAATTATTACTTCCCCATGGCGGGGATTAATTTTTTAGCAGCGATAAATGTTAAGTTATAGGGGGAAGAAGTTTTGGGTTTAGGGTTTAGGGTTTAGAAGTTTAGGGTTTAGGGTTTAGAAGGTTTAGATAGTTTAGAAGTTTAGAAGGCCTGGTTTATCCCCCGGATGAGCTCATTAAATTTCCTGAGCGCTCTTTTTCATATATGAATTCCATTAATTCATGGTTCAGTAATCTAGATTTTTTTCAACTACAGATGTCTTATAAATTACATTTGAAATTTTCTCATGTGCTTTTTAGTTTTAGCACATTCCGAGCGGGCATTCCTGTCCGCTTT
>JBDTZL010000260.1:0-3823 GCA_040005125.1 Ginsengibacter sp. | reverse complement strand
TTGAATATAGTTTTTCATCAGCAAAATTTTACAGAATTGGTAAAGACGAATTTAAGATGCTTATGCATTAATGTGGATAAATTATAACTGAGAAATGGAGGTTGGGAGCACCCACCAAAAGAGGGGGGCAATTTTATCAACAGCATAACGAACCAACGGAAGTAAAAGACCAGTAAATATTTGATAAAGCGTTATAGTAAATGCATGCTAATTCGCCAGCCGGCAGGCAGGTCCCGTAATTGCCGGTTTTTATAAATAGAGCAGAAAACCGGAAGTATAATAATTTGACTATGTATAATACCGGTTTTCACATTTTATTACAAACTCGTGCTATACTTTTGTGCTATGCGTTTTTTGTTATCCTTTATATTATCATCTTTTGTCTTTATTGCTCCGTTCCGGAGCAATGCGGGTGAGGTACCTGGTAAACAAATAACGGCCAATTTTGAAAGCAAGACTTCCGCAACAGAAATGCTTAATTATTCCATAAGCGGTGATTATGCTGTGGCTGTTATCAATTCTAATCATCGCTATGCTTCAGCTGCTCAATACAGGTTTAATCCCTTTACCAATTTCATATATTCAGCGGCCTCCCGGGGGCGGTTGCATTTTTTTTACAAACAAAAGTATTTTGCCGGGCCGCATTTATACTGTAAACGAATAGGATTGAAATTGATTTTCCCCGAACATTATTTTTGGTAATTCTGCGGTTTTTTTTGTCCATCATTTTAATTAATCACTTCATCCTTTGGTCGTTTTAACCAAAGAGTAATTTATTTATCAACTATTTTAATTGTATTATCATGTCAACTATAATAATAGCATTGCTTATTACGATAAGCAGTATCACCATTCCATTGATTTTTATTCTCATTGCAAGGAAAAAAAGTAAGAAGCGTTATGAAAAATTTCTTAACCTCTTTAGCCAGGAAGGCTCTAAACAGGAATTATCTTTTTCAAGTCAGGAATTATTAAAAAGCAGGATAATCGGGCTTGATGGTTTAAGGCAAACGCTATTAGTGTTTGATTTTGAAAATGCCGGTAATATCATTTGTATTGCTATGGCTGAGGTAAAAAATTGCATGGCCGAAAAAAAATATGACAGTATAGTTATTGGTACTGAAAGGAAGGCAATAATTGAACCCCATCTTCGAAATATTGATCTGAAATTTTCTTTTAAAAATAATGCTGAACCTGTTTCAGTATCATTTTATGATAGTAATGTCAATAGTATTTATGAGATGGCTGAATTGGAAACAAAAGTAAAAACCTGGGAAGCAGTACTTTCTAAAATGATCTTTAAAGAAGAAAAAATAAGGGTGTGATATCTCTTTTATAATAAAGTATATAATCTTCTTAATGTAAAAAACTAAAATAAGTTTTATGAAAATTAATATTCGAAGTATTGCTTTTACCCTTGGAAAAGAGGTAAGCGATTTTATAAAAAATAAAGTGAAGAAACTCAACAGGTTTTATAGGGAAATTATCAGTGTCGATGTTTCTCTTAAAGTTGAAAAATCAAACACCCCGGACAACAAAATGTGCAGGATAAGGTTGATCATACCCGGCAATGATATGCTGTCTGGTGCCCGTTGTAAAACCTTTGAGGCAGCCACTGCACAGGCAGTTAAAGCACTGGAAAGGCAAATCGAAACAAGGAAAACAAAGGCGGTTGCTAACAGGTTAATAAAGAATGTTGGTTATGATCCATCTGCTTTTATATTTTAAAAAACTGCCAGGTCATTTGTATCCAAAATTGTAAGAGTGCCGGGTAAAATATATCATTTCAATGGAACATATAATTGCGCTGTTAACTTTAATTCTTTTAGAAATAGTTTTAGGGTTAGATAATGTTATTTTTATCTCAATTGTTGCATCACGGTTACCGGTGCAACAACAAAGAAAAGCAAGAAGGCTCGGGCTAATTCTTGCTATGTTCATGCGCCTGGCACTCTTAACTGTTATTTCCTTAATCATGAAATTGCAAGGTGACCTATTTAGTATTTTTTCAATGAGTATATCGGGTAAAGACTTAATCCTGATCGCAGGCGGGATATTTTTGCTTTATAAAAGTGCTACGGAAATTCATTATAAAATGGAAGGGGGAGAGGAAGATACATCAAAGAAGACCAGGGCAAATACATTTACAGGCGTAATTGGCCAGATTTTAATTCTTGACCTGGTGTTTTCAATAGACAGCATTATAACTGCAGTAGGCATGGCTAATGAATTGTGGATCATGTATGCTGCAGTAGTAGTGAGTGTTGGCGTTATGTTATTCGCATCAGAACCCATAAGCAAATTTGTAAACGATCACCCGGCATTTAAAATGCTTGCGCTGAGTTTCCTCTTATTGATAGGGGTTTCATTAATTGCCGAAGGTTTAGAGTTTCATATTCCCAAAAGCTACATTTACTTTTCAATGGCTTTTGCTTTGCTGGTAAATGTTTTTCAAATGAGAATGAATAGAAAAAGAGAACATCGTGTGCATTCTCGCTAACGTTACCCAGCAACTGAATCATAAACAAAAGAGATGCCATCCAAACAGTAGTTCAATATCGATGGTGATAATCTTTTTTTTATTAACGATCACAAGGTTTACAAAAAATACTCTTCATATTAACCCGCAATCTCATTCACCAGCGATTTCATTTTCTGCAAACCGGTTTTTGCAACAAGCGTCGCATCTTGTGCCCAATATGTTTTATTAAAAAGTTCAAGGGAAAGCACTTTGGTACCGTCCATCGCTTTCAGGTCACGCAATACTTGTTTAAGCGGTGCGGCGCCATCGCCGGGATATACCCTATCGCTGTCCGTTTGTTCATTCACGGGTTTGGAAGCCGGGTAGTCATTCATGTGAATAATTTCAATCACCTTTCCATTTACAAGGTTTAACGAGTCAAACCCGGAACCACCACGGAACATGTGGTATATATCGACCAGTATGCGCGCATCTTTGTCGTCAGCAGCTGCGGCTATGGCCAACGCCTGGCTAAAGTTATAAAGCGTACCCGAAGCACCCCAGAATTCCAGTTGTGGCATCACCTTGTATTTTCTTCCCAGCGCCAGTATCTCACGGTAACGGGTAGCCGCTTTTTGAAAGTCTATTGGTTTGTCTTTATTCACGCCTGCAGGCGGTGCGGCAATACGGCGGCAACCGAGAGCAGCCATAATTTTCATCTCCTCTTCAAGTTCTTTCAATGCTGCTTTTCGTTTATCCTCATCATCCACCATCCATTCGGTAAAACTGATGGCATCCTCCACAACGATATTTTTTGATGAAATGAAAGAGGCCAGTGACCCGATCGAATTTCCCTGTGCCAGATATTCTTTAATATCGTTTATCCAAAGTTCAATACCATCATACCCGGCCCGGGCAGCGATTTCAATAGCATGGAGCAGCCCCGGGTTTTGTCCACTTATGGTGCTTGTATTCAGGCAAAACCTGAACGGCCCGTTTGGTGTTCTAACTGCGGCTTTAGCTGATCCCGGAATAAATGCGCCTGCAGCCAGTACAGCAGATAATTTAAGCAAGTCTCGTCTGTTCAGCATAATCATTAATTTATGATAAGGTTAAGGTAACAATTATTTTGCTTGCCGGCCACGCCTGGTACGCCGGGTTTGTGGAGGATTTATGAACTGTAAGAATTGCCAGGTGACGTCTTATAAGAAGGGAGACAGTCGCTGGTTATTCATTGACCAACCGGTCAACCGTTTTATAAAACTTATTTTTAGATGCTATATAATATTCGCCGCTGCCGGGACCATAAAAATTTGTATGTATTTCCCTTACGTTTCCCTTTTTATCAATAAAGATAGTTGT
>JBDTZL010000285.1:0-3830 GCA_040005125.1 Ginsengibacter sp. | reverse complement strand
GTTGCCAACTATTGGAAATTTTATGATGGTGAAACAAAACAGCTTGAAAAATATCATGTATATGAAGCCAAACAAAAAGATGAGGCAAAATTCGCAGAATGGGCCAAAGACAAACCTGACTATCAAAGTGTGACGGGTGACTATGAAAAAAATTATGCGGCATGGACACCTTATGCGAAAGAACGGGTATATGTGATAGAAGGGATACTGGGCTCGCCATTAACTGGTTTTGCCTCCTCTCTTTCTTTGCTGGAGAGAGCTCTTACAGGCCAGGGAAAAACACAGGCTGATGTAAAAAGCGCTTTAGATGATGCCGACAAACAACGGAAAGTTTTTCTTGCGGAGGAAGATATCCCGAGTGACAAAAAAATTATGGCGGCAACCGCTATGATGTATTATAATGACATCGATAAAAACCAGCAACCCATTGGCTTTTACCAGGCAATAAAAGAAAAGTTCGGTTCATTGGATGATGAAGCTACGTTTAAGGCATGGGCCAATTCGGTATTTAGTACTACCCTGATTTTGGATTCGGTGAAATGGGCTGCATTTGTTGCCAACCCTGATGCGGTTACCTTACAAAGCGATCCTGCCTTTGCATATGCATCTGCATTTGTAAAAAATTATACGCTTAAATACAGTAAAAATTACAGTGACTTTGTAAATAAAAATAATGAGTTGGGCAGATTATATATGAAAGGCATTATGGAAATGAATCCTGCAGGTGTAAAAAAAATGTATCCCGATGCCAACTTCAGCATGAGGGTGAGTTATGGAAATGTAAAAAGCTACAATCCCAGGGACGCGGTGCATTATGGTTATGAAACAACTGAGCAGGGAATCCTGGAAAAATATATCCCAGGCGATTATGAATTTGATCTGCCCGCAAAAGAAATTGAATTGTTGAAGAAAAGGGACTTTGGTCAATATATTGATAAGGCAAGAAATGATTTGGTAACTGATTTTATCACCACCAATGATATTACAGGTGGCAATTCGGGCTCCCCGGTTATGGATGGATATGGTAACCTTATCGGGCTTGCCTTTGACGGTAACTATGAAGCCCTCAGTCATAAAATTCAATTTGATAAAGACCTCAACCGTACTATTTGTGTAGATGTGCGGTATGTGCTCTGGTGCATTGACAAGCTCGGAGGTGCAAAAAATATTATTGACGAACTAAAGCTTGTGCGATAAAAAAATTTTCATTTGCCAAAAGCGTTATCCTGGAATGGCCCCACGAAATTTTTCACCCGCCCGGTTAATTTCAAAAATTAAGCATTATTGTGGCTACCGGGAGAGATCGCGTGCCGAAGTAAAAAATAAGTTGTATTCATTTGGATTACACAGGAAGGATGTAGATGAAATCATTGTTGATTTAACAGGAGAAAGTTATGTTAACGAAGAGCGGTTCGCTGTTAATTTTGCCGGTGGCAAATTCAGGATAAAGCATTGAGCAAAAATAAAATAAAACAATCGCTCAAACTGAAACAGGTAGGCGATTATTGTATTAAAAAGGCTTTGAAAGAAACTGATGAGGCGGAATATTTGAAAACTTTTAAAAATTGTCAGAACGAAAAATAAAATTGCTTCATGGTGAAAAAAATATCTTAATTAAAAAAAGAAAATGGCAGAATTTTCTTTTACAGAAAGGATATGAGATTAGTTTAATCAGCGGGGAAGTAAAAAAAATTGGCCAAAATAAAGCGGCTAAGAATTCATGAATACACTCACCATAACCATTATACAGCCCGATATCCATTGGGAAGATAAAAGGGCAAATCTCGATATGCTTTCAAAAAAAATTGAAAGCGTTGAAGAAAAAACAGAAGTTATTATCCTCCCTGAAATGTTCAGCACCGGGTTCAGCATGAATACGGAATTGCTTGCAGAAAATATGAATGGTGAAACTATTCAATGGATGAAAAAAATATCTTCTGAAAAAAACTGTATCCTTACAGGAAGTGTTATTATTGAAGATTCTTCTGCCAATAACCCCGGTGACAAAAGATATTTTAACCGGCTCATCTGGATGTTACCAAATGGTAATTATGGCTGTTACGATAAACGACATTTATTTGCTTACGGTGATGAGGGCGCGCATTACCACGCCGGCAATAAAAGATTAATAGCATCAGTTAAGGGTTGGAAATTAAACCTGTTGGTTTGTTACGATCTTCGTTTTCCTGTGTGGTCCAGGCAATCAGCCTTCTCCCGGGGAGCGGGCGAGGTAATGAGGCCGGAATATGATATCCTCATTTATGTTGCCAACTGGCCACAGAAAAGAAATCATGCATGGAAAACTTTATTGCAGGCACGTGCTATAGAAAACCAATGCTATGTTATTGGATGTAATCGCGTAGGAGATGATGGAAAGGAAATTAATTACAGTGGCGATAGCATGATTATTGATCCGCTGGGAGAAATTTTATACCACAAAGAAAAAGAAGAAGCTGTTTTTACTTACACCCTGGAAAAAGAAAAACTACATGATGTGCGGGAAAAATTTCCGTTTTGGAAAGATGCGGATGTATTTACTATAAATGAATTTCAATGAAAAAAGCTTATTCCGCCGATAAAATTTTTACAGGACAGACGTGGAAAAATGATAGTGCTGTAATTATTGAAGATGAGCTGGTGGTAAGTGTTGTACAACTAAATAATTTGCCTGGTGATATTCCTGTTATACAGCATGCATTTATACTGGCACCGGCGTTTATCGATATACAGATCTACGGGGCTTCTTCAAAATTATTTTCTGCATATCCTTCTGCGGAGGCGCTTCATAAATTAAAAGAGTATTGTGAAAAGGGAGGAGCAAAATATTTTCTTCCTACGATAGCAACTAATACTATTGAAGTAATTAAAAAAGGAATTGATGCTATAAAAGACTATTGGAAAAATGACGGGAGCGGGGTGCCCGGCTTACATATCGAAGGGCCATGGATCAATAAAGAAAAACGTGGTGCGCATGTTGAAAGCCTGATTCATGCCCCGCAAAAAGAAGAAGTTACCGAACTCCTGGAATATGGCAAAGCGGTTATTAAGATGATCACGCTTGCTCCTGAAATTTGTTCTGAAGAAATTATTGATCTCATAAAAAGCTACGGAATTATTATTTCTGCAGGACACAGCAATGCCACCTTTTCTGAAGCTACGGCCACTTTCAGCAAAAATATTCTCGTGGCTACCCATCTTTTTAATGCAATGAGTGGGCTGCACCACCGCCAGCCGGGATTAGCCGCTGCAGTTATGCTGAACTCTTCAGTAATGGCAAGTATCGTGGCTGATGGCTATCATGTTGATTTTGCCATGATAAGTTTGGCAAAGAAAATAATGGGAGAAAGGCTTTTCCTCATAACCGATGCGGTCACCGAAACAAAAGAAGGGCCTTACCAGCATGAACGAAGTGGTGACAAATACATGGCGAATGGAATATTGAGTGGTTCGGCATTGACTATGATAAAAGCTGTAAAAAATTGTGTGGAAAAATGTAACATTTCATTGGAAGAAGCCCTTAGAATGGCCAGTCTGTATCCTGCAAAAGTGTTGCATCTTGATAATAAAACCGGGAAAATAGAACCAGGGTTCAGGGCAGATTTTGTATTACTGGATGAAGGGCTTGAGGTGATCGAATGTGTGTAACCCCTGCACCTAAATCTCCAGAAGAGGGCTTGTCCCCCACGGAAGCTTCTTAAGTGTGCTGTCTTAAACGCACCAATTTTCGTTATGCACTGAATAAGAGAAATAGAATCACTAAAATTGATTGGTTCATTAGTTATTGAAAAGCTACCAAAGTCCCCTTCAGGGGATTTAGGGGTAGGGGATTT
>JBDTZL010000394.1:0-3859 GCA_040005125.1 Ginsengibacter sp. | reverse complement strand
ATAAAGAAACAAACGAATCATCCTGCTGTGGTTCGGGTTGTTGCTCAACAGAAGTGTATAACATTATGGCTGATGATTACCAAACACTGGAAGGTTATAACCCTGATGCAGATTTGGGGCTAGGCTGCGGATTGCCTACGCAATTTGCAAAGATCAGGAAGGGTGATGTGGTAATTGATTTAGGAAGCGGGGCAGGCAATGACGCTTTTGTAGCAAGGCACGAGACAGGAGAAACCGGGAAGGTAATCGGTATTGACTTTACACCGGCTATGATCGAAAGAGCAAGGGCAAATGCTGAAGCGCGTGGTTTTCACAATGTGGAGTTCAGGCAGGGCGATATTGAAAAGATGCCGGTTACCTCAAATGTTGCCGATGTAATTGTAAGCAATTGTGTACTGAATTTGGTGCCGGATAAGGACGCGGTTATTAAAGAAATCTTTCGTGTTTTGAAACCGGGAGCGCACTTTAGCATTTCCGATATTGTTTTAGTTGGGCAATTACCCGGAGATATTAAGAACGCTGCGGAAATGTATGCAGGTTGTGTGGCAGGTGCCATTCAAAAACAAGTGTACCTGGAACTGATAGAAAACAACGGCTTTACCAACATAACAATTCAAAAAGAAAAACCTATTATTATACCCGACGATATTCTTGATAATTATTTGTCTGAAGAAGAAACTAACTTATTCAAACAATCGGGGACAGGGATATTTAGTATAACAGTCTACGCTGAAAAGCCTGTGGGTTGTTGTGGCCCTGACTGCTGTAATTAAAAAGATGAAAAAATATGTAGCAGAATTTATTGGAACCTTTGCATTGGTGTTTTGTGGCACCGGTGCTATTATTATTAATGAGCAAACTAACGGGCAGGTTACCCATGTTGGTATAGCAATAACATTTGGGTTGATAGTAATGGCCATGATCTATGCGTTAGGCAACATCTCCGGGGCACATTTGAACCCTGCGATAACAATTGCATTTACGTTAGCCAAACGCTTTAAATTAAAACAGGTTTTACCCTATATTCTTGCTCAATTAACAGGAGGGATATTTGCAAGCCTTGTATTAAAATATTTATTTCCAACAAATGAAACATTAGGAACAACACTTCCCGCCGGAACAGTATTGCAATCATTTATACTTGAATTTATTTTGACTTTATTTTTAATGCTTGTTATAATTAATGTGGCAACAGGCAGTAAAGAACAGGGAATGTTTGCCGGGCTCGCTATTGGCTCAACTGTATTGTTAGAAGCGATGTTTGCAGGCCCTGTTTGTGGCGCAAGCATGAACCCGGCCCGTTCAATCTCCCCGGCCATAATAAGCGGGCACCTGGAACATCTATGGATTTATATAGTTGCAACTATTTCAGGTGCAGCTTTAGCAATTCCAATATGGAAATTTCTTAATACAAAGAACAAATATTAAATATCGAAGGATGAAACGCGTTTTAGTTTTATGTACCGGCAATAGTTGCAGAAGCCAGATAGCACAAGGATACCTGAGACAATTTGCCGGCGAAAGAGCAGAAATATATAGTGCTGGTGTAGAAACACATGGAGTAAATCCACGGGCTATACAAATTATGAAGGAAGATAATGTAGACATATCACATCACACATCAAACAATATTGAGGAATACCGTAACATTGATTTTGATTATGTAATAACCGTTTGTGACAATGCAAAAGAAAGGTGCCCATTCTTTCCATCAAACGCAAAAAAATTTCATTACAATTTTCCCGATCCTGCGAAGGCTGCCGGGAGCGAAGAACAAATAACAAATGAATTCAGGAAAGTGAGAGATTTGATAAAGAAGTATAGCCAAAACTTTATAAAAGAAAACTTTTAAGGATACATCTTCTAAATCTATGTTCAAATGCAAAAATGGGAAAAATGATTTCATGTAAGCTAACAAGCCCTGAACTTCAAAAGTATAAAACGGAAGTAATTTCATTATTGAAAAGTGAAGTGCTGCAAAGAAAAGAATTAGATAATGGTTATCAATATAGTTTTGATGGTTCCGATAAAATGATTGATCACATTATCAACTTTATTAAATCTGAAAGTGCCTGTTGTGATTTTTTTACTTTTAATCTTTCAGTAGAAGATGTTAACAGGAATGTTGTATTAATAATTACCGGTCCTGAAGGAGCGAAAGAATTTATTAATGCAGAAATGGAATTATAAAACTAACCCCGATATAAGGGCTCATTTCTTTGCAGGCACTTTATGAATTTTTTGCTCGTCCCTTTGGCAGGTGTAATTTAAGTTCGGATTTTCAATGGTCATTTGTTTATTTTTGAAAAGACTGAACTCAATATTGCATGTCATTATCATCATTGTATAAAGAAAACCGATTATTCTTTTATATATTTTTTGTATTCTTTCTCGCATCTGTAAGTATATTGCTTTTTTTTTCAAGGGCAAACGGATTTTATTTTCTGAATCCATACCACAGTAATTTTCTTACCATTTTTTTTACCTGGTTTACTTATTTAGGTGACGGCTTTTTTTGTGTGGCGACGGGCATATTACTTTTTATTTTAAGAAAACGTTTTTTAAGCCTGATGGTGCTAAGCAGCTATGCGATTTCAGGAATTATTGCACAGGCTTTAAAATATTGTATCGTTGAGGCGCGCCCGGCTGTTTATTTAAAAGACAGCTCTTACCAATATTTTATTAATGATGTTACATTGCATAATTTGTATTCATTTCCATCAGGGCACAGTGCTTCGGCCTTTGCGCTGGCCGCTGTTCTTAGCTTTGATGCAAAAAATAAAAATTATTCAATATTTTTTTTAGCGGGAGCAATATTAGTAGGATACAGCCGTATTTATCTTGCGCAACATTTTATGGATGATGTATTAGCCGGGGCGATAACCGGGTTGTTATCTTCCATTATATGCCGGATGTTTTTTGAAAAATTATTTAATCATTTGTTACGCTATAAAAAGAGTTAAATAGGGAAAAAAATATAAACACAGAGGGTACTATACTGTCCTTGCTGAAGGCAATGTAAATCCGAAAGTGGTTCCTACATCCGTTTTACTTCTTGCGTGAATTGTTTCACCATGTGCCTCTATAATATGTTTTGCAATGGATAAACCAAGCCCGCTCCCTCCTACTTTGCGTGTTCTTGCGAGATCGGTACGATAGAACCTTTCAAATATTCTCGGCAAATGTTCTTCTGCAATGCCATGCCCGTCGTCACTTATTTCCACGAGAATCTTTTTCCCATCTATTTTATAGGCGCTTCCTTCAATAGTGCCATTCTGTTTCCCGTATTTAATTGCATTATCAGTAAGGTTGATGAGCACCTGTCTTATTTTTTCTTTATCGCCAAAAACGGTAAGTGGTAATTCGCATCCTTTTTTTATAAAGCATTTTATTCTCTTTTCATCTGCTTTTATTGAAAGCGATTCAAAAACTTCTTTGATAATATCCTGGACTATAAAATTTTGTTTGTACAACAATTGTTCACCGCTTTCCAGCTTTGTAATTTCATCGAGGTCATCCACAAGATTCACGAGCCGATCAATATTTTTTGAGGCATTGCCTAAAAATTTCATATTGACTTCAGGGTTGTCAAGCGCTCCGTTCAGCAACGTATCTACATAACCCTGTATGGCAAAAATGGGTGTTTTTAATTCATGCGAAAGATTGAGTAAAAATTCTTTTCTAAAGTCTTCATTTTTTCTCAGGATTTCTATTTCTTCTTTGCGCTGAACAGCCCATTGCTCTACATCTTCGCTTACTTCCTCGATTGACTTTTGCGGTAAAATATTTTTATAATAAAACTCCTCTCTTTTACTGGCCTTGGTTTGATAAATGAGTTTGTAGATAATTTTTATTTTCC
>JBDTZL010000226.1:0-13122 GCA_040005125.1 Ginsengibacter sp. | reverse complement strand
TTTACAGATGATCTTTTGCCCACATAATTATCAATTCATTTCTATCTGAATTCCATGCTTTTTTATACAACTCCCTTACTACTTCCAGCCATTTTTGTTTCCTGTCATTGATGTCACCTACATCTTCCGGGCCACCGGCACTTTTATAATCTTCCCTCCTGGTACTGCTGATCCTGCCGTATTGGCCTGTTTGAGGTTTCAAGTCATCATTTGTTATGCGAAGGTAAAAATCCAATTGCGCCGGGGTGCAGGTTTTATCTTTTGGAAACATCGTGCTGTCTTTTATGTACACAGTTACCCCGTCTTTAAATATATAAGGCTCCTGGAAATCTTTGGTATATTGATCTTCATATACCACGCCTTTGACAGGAAATTGCGCACCCGATTGTCCCCGGATCCACCGAAACAATGAATCGGTGTATAGATAATCCACACTTTTTTTTACTTCCCGGCAAGTGGTTACGATCCACATTGCCAGCTTTTCGGGTGATGGATTTAGCAGGTACACTTTACCTGTTTTGGGCTGGCCGGTGTAAAGGTCGTTACCTGTCTGGTACTCATATAATTTCACCGGGAAGCCTTCCCAGCCCGGTAGAGTATCTGTGACCGCCAAAAGTTTTTGCGCCATGTAAGCATGATCCAGCAGGTCCTTTGTTTTTTGAATTAATGCCGGCATGCTGTCTTTCAAATAAACCGGTGGGATGTTATTCTGTGCCCATAATGAAATTGAAAATAAAAAAGCCAACAGCAACAAGCCTGTTTTTTTCATACTAAAATTTTAAATTATTTATAATCATCCTTAATCAATTGAGCAATTCATTTATTTTCACAAAGTGGTAACCACGCTTTTTCAGTTCCTGGATCAAAGCATCTAAATGATAATAAAATTTATCCGCGCGATGCGGATCTGTACCGATATGCGTGAGTAAAATAAATCCGCCCAGGCCATTGATGGCTTCCTGCTCATATTTTAAGATGGAATTCAATATCGTATCGCTGTTTACATATTTATTTCCCATTTCGGGATAAGTATAATCAGCATTACTTCGGGTTCCTGGTGAAAAATTTACTAACTGTACATCCATCTCCCTCGTCCATGAAGCAATAGAATCATTATACCATTCGTAAGGTGGTAAAAAATAATGTGCGCTCTTCTTATCTATACCCCACTTTTCCAGTTCCCTGAAAGCATTTTGCAGGTCTTCTTTGAATTGCCTGTGCGTTACCAGCAGGCTATCTCTTTTTTCCCAGTCACAGTACAATAAATGTTTATCGGAATGTGAACCAAGATAGTTTCCATTCATCTTTAAGTTTTTTATGATTGTTTTGAATTCCGGGTTCCTGTAAAAATTTCCTGTAAGAAAGAATGATCCATGAATATGTTGCTGCTTTAAAATTGCAGCAATATCATTTCCACCATCTGCAAACTCATCACCTGTAAAAACAAGCGCAATTTTTTTAGAAGTAACATCCCCACGGATAATGGCACCATGAGAAATTACTCCCTTATTTTTGATTGAAAGATTTTTCCGGGCTTCCTGTTCTTTTGCTGCCATCAGGTAGATCAATGAAGCCGTTCCATCCATGGTTGGTTCATTGGTGCTGTAATCTCCTGAATCATCATGGTATACCACATAATCAGACTGGAATTCAGCATAGGGATCAGGGTGTGTTAATTTTAATCCACGTAAATTTTTATAAATAGTTCCATAAACAGGGCCATCTACCAAAGCGCCATCCAATGGGTAATGGTATAGATAAGATAAAGAAGAATGCGGGTCTGTTGGAGTGTCTCCATTTGCGGGCAGTCCATATATCATACTTGTTCCCCATGGATTGCAGCCGAAAAGCCAGTCATAACAGGATTGTTCAAGCTCTGAATATTGCCGGTCATTGCTCAATTGCCTGTACAAATAACATTGAATGGCGAAAGATGTATTCAAATTATTGGAACACCAGATAAAAGGCACTCCGCGATAGAAAGCATTCCGTTCAGCTTTTTTCCATACCCGTTCAATTCCTTCTTTATAGTAACTAACCAGCAAAGCCTTATTTTTTACATCGGAATTTTTTGCCAATTCATAATGTCCAAAATTATGAAATGGGTACCATTCATAATGTTTGGCGGTATCCGCACCCATCCAGGGAGTTACCTTTTCTTCCGAACTATACCGCAAAGACTGACTATAATATTTTTTATCGCCGGTAAGCTTATATAAGGCTGCGGCGCCCAGTTCCAAATCATCTACCCAATTATCTTCTTCATAAAAATAAGGCTCCCTGTTGGGTGCTGTTTGGCAGGCGCCCGGCTTGTCTATTCCCAACTGGTAAGCTGAGATGGATTTTTCTTTAAAAATATCTGATAAGCGGGGATCGGATTTTTTATACAAAACAGCTCCGAGTGCAAAAGCACTCGCAAACTTTCCCGCAGTAGAAGCAACTCCCGTAGAATGATTTTTATAATTTCCAAGGCCTTGTGGTTTTCCAGTGGCGAAATAAACAGGGCGACCTTTCCCCGGCCCTAATCCATAATCAACCGAATCCAGGGTGGGTAAACGAAAACCATGGTGATCGCGGTCATCAGCCAATTGATTAAACATCCAGTCTTTTCGCGGATACATTTTCGTCAGCCAATCCAATCCCCATTTTGCTTCGTCTAATACATCCTCTTTCCCGTTAGTTCCCTCTAATCCATTTGCTAAATGTTTATCTGTAAATACGCCTGGGAAATCACGATAGGCTGCCAGTAAATGATAGGTTGCATTTGCTGAGGTAGTGACATATTGAAGATAATCGGTTGCATCATGCCAGCCACCCCAAACATTAATACGGGTACTATCGGGCATTGGACCATACATTGTATAACCATCATGTGTGTGGCAGGAATCTTTGAGAAAAGGATTAAACCCGCTACGTTGCTGACGCATATAACGAAGCCCGAAATCGGCAGTACCCGCATATACATCTGTTGCAATTCTAAATTCCGGCGAAATAGCTGAGCCACATTTGAGGTAATAATTTCCGGGATTTTTATAAGATGAGAAATTGAGCCTGAATGACTGAATGAAAGGGCCATAGCTTCCAAAAGATTTACCGGTAGTGGCAGTAAATACAACTTTTGAATTTCCGGCTTCTACAAGTTGAAAATCTTTTGGTAACGCATTATCCTTGCTCACCCATACGGCCACTTTTATTCCTCCGGGCGTGTACCCCAGTTGATTGATCCTGATCCAGCTTGTTATTGGATCATCTTTTTTAAACGAACAAAATCCAATTGCCATTACAAGCACAGCAAATTTGATAACGGGTTTTAATGGTATAAAAGCAGGAATTTTATTCATTTGTGTGTCTTAGTTTTTTATATAATCCGTTAATTGAATTCCGGCTCATAAAATAAAGATGATGTTTATTTTATCTGCCATTAAAAATACGTCCTTCTGTAACCACATGTTTCACTTTGAAATCTTTAGTGAACACCAGCAGGTTCGCTTTATATCCCGGTTCAATTCTTCCTATACGATAATTATTAATCAATTGTGCAGGATATGTAGAAGCCATTCGCAAGGCTTCATCCAATGCAATTCCGGCCTTTTCAACACAGTTTTGTACTGCCCTCAAAAGGGTAAGACAAGAACCTGACAGCGTGCCATCAGGCAAAGTAAACCTATCTTCCTTTTTTACATGTATATAATTGCCATCATTTGCTTCTGCAACTGCATCGGTAATGAGAAACAATTTTCCATTCATTATTTTTTTGCTGATCATTAAAGTATTAAAATCTACATGAACACCATCTGCAATGATGCTGGCAAAAATATCCTTGCTACAGAAAGTAGCTCCCGGCAACCCGGTTTCCCGGTGATGAAATGGTGACATGGCATTAAATAAATGTGTGGTAGCTGTAATACCGTTTTTAAATCCATCCATAGCCTCATTAAAAGTAGCATTGCTATGCCCTGCTGAAACTGCCACACCATTGTCTTTTAATAATCTGATAATTTCAGGCGTACACACTTCAGGTGCAACAGTCATCATTTTTAAAACGCCTTCTGCCTCTTTTAATAGTTCTTCCACCTCCTTTTTTTCCGGCTCTTTGATATACTCCAGGATATGAGCGCCTCGTTTCAAAGGATTGATGTAGGGCCCTTCAAAATGCAGGCCCATAACTGCCGGGTGTGAAATTTCCTTCACCACATTTATCGCTTCGCGGAACACCTCCATTGAATTGGTTGCCAATGTAGGGAAAAAGCTTGTAGTACCACTATCTAATAAGCTATCAACCATGGATCGTAAAGCGGTTACGGTGGGTTTATTTGAAAACAAATACTTACCTGCCCCATAAATTTGCAGATCAATTAATCCTGGTGCAATAAAACAGTTACTGCAATCAATTCTATTGGCATTTTCCGGGATTGCGTCAATAGCCACCAGCCCGTCTATTATATCGTTCCGCGTTATAAGTGCTTTACCGCTTATTTTTTCTTTGCCGGTAAAAATAGGGGCGTTGAAAAAAGCAGTGAGCATATTGTTTAAATTATAAGAAACAAAAAATTAACAACAGATCTCCGGCGGTTTGCAACTTTCATTACCGCTGTCAAAATTATACCATGTTGCTTTTTATTTATCCCACCATACCCGGCCTATAAGATTATCCCCTCCCGGAACTGCGTCAGAAGCAGCTTTGTAATTTACAGGGTTAACATTTGATTCAGCCAAAGGATAAGGGAAACGGCGTGGAATAGCTCCACCGGTCACATTATTGGGATAATTTACCGGTACCAGCACAGGATATCCACTGCGCCTCCAGTTGGCCCATGATTCATAAAAATCAAGCATAGAGTTGGCAAGCACCCAATATTGGGTGTTGATCATTTCCAGGCCTTTTGCCACATCATATGGATGAGCGGTCAAATAAGTTTCGGCGGCCGCGTCGTTGATCGTCAATGCAGGATCATATTGCGCCAGGTAAGTAATGGAAGCCTTTACACCGTCATGATAATGTTGTGCGGCATCGCCCCCAATTCCAAAACTTTGTGCTGCTTCAGCAAGCAATAATTCAGATTCGCCATAAGTTAAAATAAATGTTGGTCCGTTGGTTTTTATCATGCCGGGGCTGGGTGAAGAGTAGTCTGGCATACCTGTATATGACGGATCGGTGGAAATGTCAAGTCCTGCTATTCCACTCAGATCTTTTCCATTGGGCATTCCTTTTTGAACCGCCGTATCTGCAATGAAGGAAGGATTTTGAATAGTGGAATTTTCATCGGTATACAGCTGGGTTACTGCAATTTTACCCAGCCGCGGATCATTATTGTTTTTAAGAAAATTAATAAGCGTATTGGTCCATTTTACATAATAAGGCTCCTGGCCGCCCTGCCCTGTTAATACCAGGCTGTTCCTGTTTATCGTAGAAATGCCCCCCGAATTATCTCCATTAATAAAAGCGTTGTCGTCGTTACTGGTCATAGTATTTCCAACTACTTTTTGAACCCATGTTTTAGCGGTAGCGGCATCAACTTTTGTTAAGCGCATGGCTAGTCTTAAAATCAAGGTATTCCCAAAGATTTTCCATTTGTCAATATCGCCTTTGTAGATCATATCACCGGAAGGCTTATCAGCAGCAGGATCTAAATTAGCTACCGCTTCACTTACCTCCTTAAGCATATCGTTATAGATATCCTGCTGCTTATCATATTTTGGAAAATAATTTTTTGTGTAATAACCGAGACCGGCTTCTGAATAAGGACAATCTCCATATAAATCTGTTACCCGTTCCACAATTAATGCCCGCATGATCCTGGCTATTTCATGTAGATTTTTATATTGGGTTTTGTCTGTTGTGGATTGAATTATATCAACAACAGGTTTTAGCTGTTCTGAATAAGCTCCATCACCGCTGAAGCCCCAATATGCAGCTGCATAGCTTGCAGACAGTTGATATTTATCGCCCCTCCAGTAAGAAAGCACAGTGGAAAATCCCTGGATAATACCCGAAGAATAAATAAGGTTAGCGCGCCATGTATCATAGGCAAAATCATAGCTTCCGGTATAAGCTACCTGTGCAGTTGTCAACAAAAAATTGGGGTCAAAGTTTTCCTGGTTATAAGAAGCAGGATTGGTATTGATCTCATTAAATTTTTTTGTGCAGCTTGTAAATAACCATACTCCTGACAACAGAATTGCTGAATATTTTAGTACTTTTTTCATTTCGGACAAATTTATTTTTTAAGCTGGAAGAAATGACCAGTTAGAATTTTAAATTCAGGTTAACACCATAGGTTCTTGAGGTGGGGACTCCGCCTAATTCCAAGCCATAGGCATCCGGGGTATAATCGCCTTCCGGATCTATATTATCAGTTTTCCTCATAATGAAAAACAGATTTCTTGCCACAAGACTTAACGAGGCGCCCTTCACGACATTATTAAAAAATTTATCAGGAAAATTATAGCTCAGAATTACCTGCCGGAATTTTATAAAACTGGCGTCCTGCACAAGTAATTTTGAAACATTGGAAACGAGTGTGCTATAATACGTAGAAGCATTAAGGTTGTTTCCAAATGTTCCTTCCCGGTTAACCAGTGTTGCCTTATGCAAACCAAAATTATACGCTTCATAATCTGTTCCCGAGAATATTTTACCACCGAATTTTCCATCAATCAGGAATGCGAGGCGAAAATTTTTATAACTAAACTCATTGGTGAGCCCTGCTATCCATTTGGCGTATGCTGATCCCCATGGTTTAAGGGTTCCTCTTGACGGCACGCCACTTACATCGAGTAATATTTTGCCGGCAGAATCATATTTATTATCATAAGCCATTATTTGATTGGCCGGCAGGCCTACTATTTGCTGAATAAAACCAACCGCCGAGCCAGATGTCCCTACCGCCAGTGACGCCTGATTTGCGGCTAATGAAATTACCTTGTTATTATTAACAGAGCCATTGGCAGATATTTTCCAGCTAAAATTGGCGGTCTTTACAGGAGTTCCTGAAACCAATGCTTCTATTCCCCGGTTTTGTAGTTCGCCAATATTTAAAACAGCTCCTCCATACCCGGAAGCTACAGATGCGGGGGCATTTAAAATTTCATTGGATGAGTTTTTGTTATACCAGGTTACATCGAGACTCAGGCGGTTTTTAAAAAAACTCAATTCTGCACCTATCTCCAGTTCTTTTGCTTTGGAAGGTTCCAGTGTGGAATTAGGGACATTGGTATTCAGGATCAATCCCTGGGGATTACCATTAAATGTAGAGCCTGCGAAAGAATAGCTCAGCTGTGTTTGATAAGGCGAAGTAGCCTGTCCCACAACAGCATAACCAGCTCTTATTTTTCCAAAACTTAGCCAATCAGTTGAAAGTAGCTGAGAGAACACAAACGATCCGCTTACTGAAGGATAAAACACATCTACTTTATTATTTGAGCCAGGCGTAGCTAAAGTAGAGAACCAGTCATTTCTTGCGGAACCTGTTACATAGATATAATCTTTATAAGCGACTTCCAAAGTGCCATATAATGATTGAACTTCCTGGTCGCTTGGGATATAATTGAATGTTTTTACTGCCGTATTTAAAACATTGTAAACGAAAGGAACTGAAAATGTTTCTCCGTGATTAATAAATTCTTCTGATTTTGTTCTTCTGTAGCTGGTTCCTATGTTGGGTGTTATCTTAAAATCATTGTTTACTTTAAATTCTTTGCCTGCCAGCAGATCTGCGTTTAAATCAGAAAAGCTACTTGTATAATCTGTCATGGATCCATTGGGCCGATAGGCAGTGCCGGTTGGTACTACAGATGTGTACCTGTCATTATATGCATCACGCCCGACCCTGCCCTGGATGAAGGCGCCGTTGGCAAAATTATAGTGCATCCTTACGGAAGAAATTAGTCTTTCACGTTTGGTGTCGTTAATAAACTTTCTTGCTGCAAACCATGGATTGGTTGCATTCACAGTTGGTGAATAAGTAAATTCAGAACCATTTGGATTGGTTGTTTTTTCAAGATTTCTTACATCAACACTTGTGGGCAGGAACATAATATTGAAATTTGAATTACCTGAAGGGTCAGAAAGCAATGGGCGGTTATCGGCTTGTTCAAGAATATAATTAGTCCTTACATCAATTAATAAATCGGGCGTAAGGTTATAGTTAGCGCTCAGGTCGAATGTTTGCCTGTTTATTCCGGAGTTGGGAATGATTGACTGGTTGGTAAGATCACTTGCGGAAAAACGAATATCACCGCCGGTAAAGCTTTTATTAAAGGCAATCGTATTGGTAAAAGTTCCTCCAGTGCGGTAAAAATTCTTTACATTATTTTTTTGAGCTGCATAAGGCCGTATAACACTGTCAAACTGGATTACCGGCGAACCATCTAATTTGCCGCCCCAACTGGATTGGCCGGATTGAAATGCAACCAACTGTGTGGCCGGCTTTAAATTATTAGCACCTTGTCCATATACATATTGCCAATCAGTAAGATCAAGTACCTGTTCAGCCACATAATTGGAATTGAGTTCGATGCTATTGCCTTTGGCGCTTTTAGTGGTAATCAGGATAACACCCGCTTTTGCACGATAGCCATACAAAGCCGATGCAGAAGCGCCTTTGAGCACGGAGATTGTTTCTATATCATCAGGATTTATATTTCCAATGGCATCTCCAAGATCGGGAGCATTTGCATATTGATTGCTTCCAACAGCATTGGGCTCGTTCTCTATAGGTATCCCGTTAATTACATACAAAGGCTGATTGGTTTGGGTTAAACTTGAAACGCCCCTGATAAGTATATTTGATGAAGCGCCGGGGCCGCCGGCAATTGAACTCACATTTAACCCTGCCACTTTCCCTACCAGAGAATTTAATACATTGACGTCTCTTGCCTGTGTTAATTCCTGTCCTTTTACTTCCGTAACAGAATATCCCAGCGAAGCCCTTTCCCGCTTAATACCAAGAGCGGTAACTATCACTTCATTTAGTTGCCTGGACGTTTTTTCAAGTTGTACCGGGAGATAGCCGATCCCCGCAGGCACTTCCTTTTGCAGATGATCCACGTAAGTAAATACAAGTGTTCCCGAGCGCGGTACCACGATTTTAAAAGTTCCATCTGCAGCAGTATTGACGCCGCTTGAAGATCCCTTTACAATCACTGAAACCCCGCTTAATGGTGTTCCGTCGTCCTGATCGGTAACCTTTCCTGTTATTGTTCTATCCTGGGCACATAATGTCCCGGCAATCACACAAAACAAAAGGAGGGAAGCTACCCGGAAATAATTTTTTAGATTCATATGATTTGTATTATTGGTTAAACAAAAACGAGTCGACGTATTTTCTTAATTTTTACATAGAATACTAAGTGTTCAACAAACTATGCCCGGATCTTTGTGAATTTATTTTATGGCTGTTTCGATGCAATTCAAAAAAAATAATAACCGCCTGCATTATTCAGTATAAGTTAAAGTATAACAAACCCTTTATTAAGCGTTACCTTCTGTTACTTACAATGTCATTTCTATTAATTTCAGTTATTCCGTTTGCCGTTGGTCACAAAAATTAATATACTTCGCAGAATACGTGAAATAATTTTATAATTCTGAGGCCAATAAACACAACAGGAACCTGATTCAGGCTATTAGTTATTTAAAACGTAAATTTATATAAAATTGCATAAAAACGCAAAATTTAAAAATTTATTTATTTGTTTTTTCCTTATAACTGCCAACAATGCTGATTGTTATTGAGTTTTGGTGTTAGTTTGATTTGTAAGTGAATATGCGTTTTGTGATTAATTTGTAAAAATTAATGCATAAAAGTGCACGTGTGTGGCATATAGTTCGGCGCAATATTAATAAACGGTATTTACAATTTCCAGGAATTATAAATATTGGATAAGAAGGAGATTTATTAACAAATCTCTTTTCTTTAAACCTTTATCAGAATGGTTAATTTTAATTTCGGTTTGATCTTACGAAACACGCTTCCTCAAACCTTATACAGAAGTAGTTTTCTTACTGGTAATTAAACGGGGATATTTTTTGAAGATGATAATCATTATCCGGCACACACCCTATTTAAAGTATTAAACTTCCAGAACCATTTTGCCGGTTACTCATTTGTATGAAGTTGTGTAAATATATTGATGTATAGCAAGTCAACTTGCAGGTAGATAAATTAATAAAGAGTAATTTGTCACTGTTTAATAACCGGGTGCGGGAGGAGTTGTATTGTAACCATACTGTCATAAAAAAAATAATCCTGTATGAAAAAAAGGACTGCATTTTTTTTAATTAGTTATTTTTGTTTGTTGACAAATCATCATTTAGCCGCTCAAACAAGTATGGGTAATGTGTTTGGAAGAAAACTTATAAGCCTCAATGGTAAATGGCAGATAATTATTGATCCCAACGATAGCGGGGACAGAAATGGCGTAGGAAAAGACACAAAGCCCAAGGGTAAAACAGATTTTTTAGAATATTCTTTTGATGACGCGCCCACCTTAAATGTGCCGGGGGATTTTAATTCTCAATTACCGGAATTGACATACTATGAGAGTTCAGTGTGGTATAGGAAAAGTTTCAGCTATACTAAAACCGATGAACGCTTGTTCCTTCATTTTGGGGCAATTAATTACCTGGCCGATGTGTATTTGAATGGTGAAAAATTAGGCAGCCATGAAGGTGGCTTTACCCCTTTTCAATTTGAAATAACCGGTAAGGTAAAAGATCAAAACCGCCTGGTGGTGCGTGTAAATAATCAACGCCGTAAGGATGGCATTCCCGCAATGGCTTTTGACTGGTTTAATTATGGGGGCATTAACAGAGATGTAAATCTTATTGAAACACCTTCATCTTTTATCGATGACTATTTTATACAGTTAGAGAAAGGAAGCCATAATATTATTAAAGGATGGGTGCGAATTAATGGCAGCAACCCGTCGCAAAAGATTCACATCGCTATCGCCGGGGCAAAAATAGACTATACAACCCTGGCAAACGATTCAGGCTACGCGCCCATCGAGTTTAATGCCAATTTGCAATTATGGTCGCCTGAGGATCCGAAATTATATACTGTAACCATCACCTGCGAAACGGATACGATACAGGAGCAAATTGGCTTCCGTACTATTGAAACAAAAGGAACTGACATACTTCTTAACGGCAAAAGTGTTTTTTTAAAAGGTGTAAATATTCATGAAGAAATTGCAAAAGAAAAACGCAGGGCGTATAATGAAAATGACGCGTTGCAATTGCTCTCCGCGGCTAAAGATTTAGGTTGCAATTTTGTACGGCTTACACACTATCCGCACAACGAATATATGGTACGCCTTGCAGATAAAATGGGTATCATGTTATGGGAGGAAATTCCTTTGTGGCAGGGCATTGCGTTTGACAACCCCGTAATGCAACCTAAAATAAATTACATGTTGGAGGAGATGATACAACGTGACAAAAACCGCTGCAGCATTATCATCTGGAGCCTGAGCAATGAAACTACCCCTGGCCCTGCAAGAAACTTATCGTTGACTACATTAGCTGAATTGGCCAGGTCAAAAGATAATACACGGTTAATAGCTTCTGCATTTAACCGTATCAGTTTCAATAAAAATCTCGTTAACATTGATGATAGCTTAAGCAGTGTCCTGGATGTAGTCGGAGTCAATGCATATTTGGGCTGGTACAGGCCATGGACAGCAGACTCAAAAGATTATGTTTGGAAATTTGATTTCAATAAACCCCTTATCATGACCGAATTTGGAGGGGAGGCTTTGTATGGCCATCATGGTTCTGCAGATACTGCAAGCAGCTGGAGTGAAGAATACCAGGAAAAGATTTATAACGAGAATGTTACCATGTTTAAAAATATTTCCTTTTTAAGAGGAACAACCCCATGGGTACTTTATGATTTTCGTTCCGTCAGCCGTATGCACTCTGTTTATCAAAAAGGCTGGAACAGGAAGGGTTTATTGTCAGAAAAGGGCGAAAAGAAAAAAGCCTGGTACGTGATGAAGGCTTATTATGATAGCATAAAATAATTTCGCCTTCAGGGTGTTCAACTATCTTTTTTTGTAATCAGCACCCACCTTTATTCTTAGAAAGGCCTCCTGCAAAATTTGCAGTCACAATTACAACCGGAAGAATTAAGAAAACGTCAGCCTTAAAAAAAGCACAACAAAAACGATATATCTCTCCTCTTAAGTATTCGGGGTATGATTTTGGATAGTCAACATTAAAATAAATATTATGTCTCAAAAGAACAAAAAGCAATTCGGTGTTTGGATGGATTCGCATCATGCTACTGTAGTTGGAAGAGAAAATGCTGACACATTAGATTTTAGTGTAATCAGTCATTCTGAAAACCCGGCCACTGAAAGTAATACAAGTGAAAAATCTGCCCACCATGCAGAAAGAACCTTACAGCATAAATTTTTTAAAGAAATAACCTCGCATATGCAAAACGCTGAAGAAGTGCATGTAACAGGTACGGGCACTTCCCAGGAACAGTTTATGCACTATATGGCAGAAATGCCCCAGTATAAAAACACCCTCATCGATGAAAGTACATCAAATAAAATGAGCGACGAAAAGCTTGCCGAATACATAGCCGCAAAGTTTAATTAATCTTCTGGTACTGTGTTAACCATATTTTACCCTAATGTTTATTACAGGAATTAATGCTAACCTGCCTGATAGCACCCAGGTTTCGCGAATTAATAAATGAAGCAGGGTAAATTGGTGTAATTAGTGCATGGAATTCGTGTTATTATCTTTGGCCATTTTACATTTAACATAGCACTGGTAATTATCCCATGCCTGGCAGGTGGGGCCTGCCTTTATTGTTTTTTGCCTGGGTTACCGACGTTTTAATAATGGCATATTGCACGGTTTTATTTTTTCAAAATCTTTAATGTGGATATTGTTGCCCATGCCGACAATAGTGGTGAAATGAAGGGAAACCTGTAATCTATAATTGTTACGGATTCACTTTTTTAATATATTTTGCCTGTCTCCATATCAACTGCCAATAATATTTTTAAATTGTTGAACAGCGTGAAAAAAAATTCATGTAGAGACGCCATGCATGGCGTCTCTACCATGCATGGCGTCTCTACCATGCATGGCGTCTCTAC
>JBDTZL010000397.1:0-3889 GCA_040005125.1 Ginsengibacter sp. | reverse complement strand
CTAACTTCGCTTCCATATCTCCATCTGCTTTGATATCATAAACACGGGTAGTGGGTCTGCGTTCTAAAACAGCCCCGATTCCTTCTTCAATAAATTGTTTCTTTATTCTGTCAATTGTCCGCATTCCCACTTTTAGCACTTTACTTATTTGCTCGTTGGTTACTTTATCCGAATATTTCCCTTTATCACAATTCAAAAGTATGTAGGCCGCTCGAAATGTTTGGGAAGTATGCGAACCCTTGTTGATTATTACATGTAGCTCTTCTACTTCCGATTTAGTTAGCTTGACTGTATAACGTATTACCATTTGAAAAAAGTTTTTCAAATGTACAAATAATACGTCATATTACATTTAACTTAACACTAGTGCACATGTTAATTATAATTTGGCGTATCCTCCACAAATGTATAAAGGCCACAAAGCATTTTTGTTTGTGGTTCTTAGCGGCTTAGTGGGAAAACCTGTTACAGCATAACAGACTTAACTTAACACCAGTGTATTGAAAATTTAATTTTGCAACATTGCCCTTCAGGACGGCAATAATTATTCAGATGCAAAAAGGATAGGTACTATTTTTTATTAAAATTAAATAATATCCCTGCATAATAATTTCTTCCCGGTGCTGTGTTATAATAACGTCCGGCTGCAGCATTAATATCATTACCCAGGCTGTATTTGGTATCAAAGAGATTATCGGCTCCGGCAAAAATTTCTGCTTTGATTTTTCCATGAAAATCTTTCCGGTATCCCAGTCTTCCTCCCAACAGGCTATAAGAGGATGCATAATCTGTGTTAGCATCGTTCAGTGCGATCCTGTCTGTATAATTATAAGTGATATTGATATAACAGCCGGTTTTTGATGCTACATCAAAGCCCGCTACTACTACCTGCGGTGCTACCCCGGGTAATTTATTTTTTGAAAAATCTGTGCTCACCTGTTTAAAACTTCCATAATGGAAATCATGCCAGGCATAGCTGAGCCATATCTTAGCTGAATTAATAAATTGCTGCGGCTTATCGGCCAGCTGGTAAGAAGAATAGGCTTCAATACCGTTTTGTTTTGTAGATCCGGCGTTCACATAGTAAAAAACGCCATTGGTATCTATGCGTTGCACGATCGTATTTTTTAAATCAAATAAAAATGCACTGATGTCGAAATACAATTTGTTATGCAACACCGTTCCCTTAACGCCTGCCTCATAATCCATTCCATCTTCCGGCTGCAGGTTGGTTCCAAATAATCCGTCGGACCGGAGTATTTCTGAAACGATGGGTGGCGAAAATCCCCTGGCGACACTTCCGTAAAGCGAAATATTCTGCGAGATCTTTTTCAGAATTGCAATGTGTGGAGGCAGTTTGTTCTCAAATACTCTTCTCTGTGTTGTTGATGGCCGGGAAGAGAGGCGAATATCCTGGATAGATGATTTATTGAAACTTGCTCCGCCTGTAACGATCCATCCACGAGGTAATTTTAAATCCAGCTGGGCAAAGATCATATATTGCCACATGTTAAGATTATCATCGGATTGTAAGGAGTCGGCGATGCCCAGTTTATTACCATAATCTCTTGTATTGAAAAAACCTTTCTGTGCTTCGGTTCCAAAATTCAACTGCAGGTTGGTCTCCCCAATTTTCTTTTTGTATTCGAAAACACTCCTGCCTCCAAAATGGGGTTCTTTCCTGATCTCATAAACCCGTATACCGGGGTTAATAAAATCGGTGTATGATCCATATAATGAAGTGGTGTTTTGCCAGTTTTCATTGAACTTGTATTCACTACTAAAACCGGCGATAAAAATTTTTTGATAAACGGCAGCTTTGTTTTGTACAGCACCGGGTTGTGAACCTGTGCCCGGCCTTGCCTGTTTCGGATTTGCATTATACTGAGCCAATGTTAAGCCACCGGGGGTTTGATAATAAAGATCGCTGTAAGACATATACGCGTGCAAGCTCTGTTTATCACTTACTTTCAGTAAACTTTCCCAGGTAGCAATATCCCGGCGCGTTTTTGACTGGTCGCGATAGCCATCACTGGTTTGATGAGTATAACTGAAACTATTTTCATGATCAGCATCTCCGGTTTTTATATTTGCATTAATATTATTGGCAGCAAAACTGCCGGCCGAATAAGAAAGCGAAATTCCTTTATACCAGTTTACAGGTAATGTATGTATAAGCATAGCGCCCCCGATGCCTGCTCCATATAAGCTGCTCGCAGGCCCTTTAATTATTTCAATTGAATTAAAATCATAAAAGCTCAGTTGATTCAGATAGGTATTGCCGCTTGGATCTGTAAGAGGTATTTCGTTCAGATAGATCTTTACGTCACGCACACCGAACGGGGAGCGTAAGGAGCTGCCACGGATATTAAGCCGGTAACTACCCGGAGAACGCTCTTCCATGCTAACGCCCGGAATAATATTTAAGGCAGGTAGGATGCTCATGTTACCAAAGCGGTTTAATTGTGCCTGCCCGGTAACGCTAACGGGTGCGGCTACATCAATTAACCTGCGGTTTTGTTCATAGGCTTTTACAATAATATTTTGAAGGATTTGGCTTGAATCAACCGGGTTTGAAGTTTGGGCTGCTGCCATATTAAACACCGGAAATAATATCAGGAATAGCCTTTTCATAAAACGCTGGTTGGTAAAACACAAATGTAACCACAAATATTTTTTATCTTCCATTTATGAATGCAGGAAAAAAACTGAACTTATTTTCCTTTACCATGATCGTTATTGGTCTTGTAATTGGAATGGGAATTTTCAGGACCGCAACTGATTCAGCAAAAGAATCTCTTGACCCAGTAATTTTTTTCGGCGCCTGGATAATCGGGGGACTGATAGCTTTATGCGGGGCGCTTACCTACGCGGAGATCGGGAGCCGTTACCCGGTAACAGGCGGCTATTATAAAATTTTTTCTTTAGCGTACCATCCATCCATAGCATTTTCTATTAACAGCATCATATTAGTTTCTAATGCTGCATCGCTTAGTGCCGTTGCCCTTATAGGCGCCGGTTATATAAGTAAAGTTTTTTTAGGGAGTGGCACTACAGATCTTGTTAAAGCGATCATTGCCATGGTTGCCATTATACTTTTTTACGGGGTTAATTTAATGGGGTTAAGCATGAGTAGCCGCACACAGAATATTTTGATGATCATAAAAGTAAGTATGCTGCTGCTCCTTGTAGTTGCTTTGTTTTTTCCTCATTTATATGTGCAACCATCAGCACAGCTACAGCCTGTGTCTCATAACTGGAAGGATTATATTTTATCTTTTGGTGCCGCATTAATCGGGGTATCATTTACTTATGGAGGCTACCAGCAAACCATCAATTTTGGGAGTGAAGTTGACAGGCCCTCCAGGAATATTCCGCGGGGGATTTTCATTGGCATTACAATCATCATTTTATTATACCTTACAGTCAATTATTCTTATTATAAAGTTGTAGGATTTGATGTTCTGCAGCATAGAAAGCCGGGGCAGGAAGTTGCGGCGATACTGGTTGGAAAAATGTTTGGCGAAACCGGGTCAAATATTTTTTCAACCTTACTTTTTTTAAGCGTGCTGGCTTATGTAAATGTTTTATTATTAAGTAATCCAAGAGTGATACTGGCAATGAGTGAAGACAAGGTGCTTCCGCATTTCCTTCAAATAAAATCACAGCGCAGGAATGTTCCTGTTGCTTCATTAACTGTGTTCGCAGCCATTTGTATCGTTATTTTATTTTTTGCAAAAACATTTGAACAGATTTTGGGCTTTACTATTTTCCTTGATTGCATTGGCATGGCGACTTCAGCGGCTACTATTTTTATTTTGCGAAAGCGAACGCAGCATTTGGATGGAACAGGAATTTTTAAAATGAGACTATTTCCCCTGCAGCCCAT
>JBDTZL010000095.1:0-3899 GCA_040005125.1 Ginsengibacter sp. | reverse complement strand
ATAAATCCATAAAAAAGGTAATCCGTGTAATCTGTGTAATCCGTGGCTATATTTCTTGTTTTTTAAAAAGAAATCAATGGCTATACTTACACAGATTTCCACGGATTATGTTTAAAAATCAGAGAGTGAATTCCATATGCCGGGAATTTGAGGGATAATAAATCCATAAAAAAGGTAATCCGTGTAATCTGTGTAATCCGTGGCTATATTTCCTGTTTTTTAAAAAGAAATCAATGAGTATACTTCGATTTATAAGCAAATAATTTTTTATTATGAATAACCTTTTATTTAACAAAGAAACTTATGCAATCATTGGTTTGTGCATGGAAGTTCATAGAATACTTGGTCACGGTTTTAATGAAATAGTTTATAAGGATGCTTTGATGTTAGAGGCAAAACTTAATAATTTACTGGTTGAACGCGAGAAGGAATTAAAAATTGAATATAAACAAACCATATTGAAGCATTCTTTTTTTGCCGATTTTGTTTTTTTTGATGAAATAATTGTAGAAGTGAAAGCTAATAAAAGCTTCATTGAACAAGCGACTATTTCACAAACTTTAAATTATTTAAAAGCTTCTGGCTGTAGGGTTGGTTTGGTAATTAACTTTGGTAGAAAATCACTGGAGCATCAGAGACTCATTTTTTAATTGTATTTAATCTGTGGAAATCTGTGTAATCTGTGGCAAAAAAATATATAGTGGCAAACATTAACTCGATAGAACGTAACGAAATATTTGACCTTGCTTATCGCTTCGTAACCGAAACAAGCGAGAACATTTTTCTTACCGGGAAAGCCGGTACCGGCAAAACCACGTTCCTGAAATATTTAAAAGAGAATTGTTCCAAAAATATTATGGTGGCTGCGCCAACAGGAGTGGCCGCAATAAATGCCGCTGGTGTTACATTGCACAGCTTGTTTCAATTGCCCTTTCACCCTTTTTTACCTACCAAAAATAATAAGGATGAACTGCTTGTAAAGATCAGGTTTAATAAACAACGCCTTCAATTACTTCGCAAAATGGAACTGCTGGTTATTGACGAAATAAGCATGGTACGCTGCGATGTAATGGATGCCATTGATACTATTCTAAAATCGGTCCGTAGGAAACATGATGTTCCTTTTGGTGGGGTACAGTTATTATGTATTGGCGATTTATACCAATTGCCCCCGGTTGCCCAGCGTCATGAATGGGATATTCTTAAGGAATTTTATTCTTCGCCATTCTTTTTTGACAGCAATATTATCAAAGAACAAATGCCCTTGCTGATAGAATTGAATAAAATTTATCGTCAAAAAGAAGATTCGTTTGTCGCGCTTTTAAATAAAGTCCGTAATAATAATATGAATGCTGATGATTTTGAAGATTTGCACATGAGATTTAATCCAACCTTCCGGCCATCACATGAAGAAAAATATATTACCCTCACTTCTCACAACAACCAGGCCGATCAAATTAACAGCCGGGAGCTGCACAAATTATCTGCCTCATCTCATACTTATGAGGCAATTATAGATGGTGATTTTCCGGAAAGCACCTATCCTGCCGAGGGGTCTTTAGTTTTAAAAACGGGCGCACAGGTAATGTTTTTAAAAAATGATTTAATACTGAAAAGATATTTTAATGGAAAAATAGGAGTGGTCAGATCTTTGGGTGATGAAGAAATAATAGTAGAATGTGACGGGGTAAGAATATCTGTTTCGCAGGATAGCTGGGAAAATTCCCGTTATGTTGTTAACCATGCCGATGGAAAACTGGAACAGGAGACTCTTGGAACTTTTACTCAATTTCCATTAAGGCTTGCATGGGCAATAACAATCCACAAAAGCCAGGGCCTTACATTTGAAAAGGTAATGATTGATGCCGGCGCAGCTTTCAGCAGTGGCCAGGTATACGTGGCATTGAGCCGTTGTACAAGCCTGGGTGGAATTGTACTGCTATCAAAGATTCCCTCGGCAGCTATTTACTGTAACGACAATATTATTAAAGGACAGCATGCATTGACTCATAAGGGCTCATTGGCGGAACGTTTCGCAGGTGCCCGGCAAATTTTCACACAGCAATTGCTGGAAGAAATTTTTTCTTTTAATGAAATGGGAACTCTTATTGACGTTGTGCATTTTCAAATAAGGGAAAACCGCAATAAATTAAATAAGGAAGCTGTTGAGTGGATTGAAAATTTTAAAAATAATTTTTTAGCAGATAAAACCGTTGGTATAAAATTTATCAGGAGGATCGGGGAATTAATGATGGAAGAACCGGTCATAGAAAAGAATGCCACATTGCAGAAAAGGATAAGTGATGCAGCTGTACATTTCGAACCAAAATTTACAGCTTATCAGAACGCTATTCAAAGCCATCCTTTAATTACAGAACACAGGGAGGCCGCAAATATTATCAATGAATATCTGAATCAATTGATATTGGCAGTATATACTACAAATTATTTTTTGAAGTATTGCAAAGAACCATTTTCTGTCACATCTTTTCTGCAGCATAAATTAAAATTTGCACAGCCACGTTTTAATATAAATTGCTATGCCAGCGGTAAAAAACAATACTTTACCGATATTCCCAATCCTGAACTCTTTGATACGCTTAAACGCTGGAGAGATGAGATTTGTGAAGAGACCGGTATGCCTATTTATATGGTTGCCAACCAGGCGACCCTGAGAGAGATTACCACTTACCTGCCATTAACAAAAAAAGATCTGTTGCAGGTAAGCGGTTTTGGAAAAGCGAAAGTTGATAAATACGGCGACGATATTCTTGCCGCAGTTGAAAGCTATTGCAGCAGGCTCAATATTAAAACCAATATGGAAGCCAAGTCAGCAAACCCGAAAAGAGAGCGAAAAGAAAAAAGCACCGAAGAAAAAACCGATACTAAAATACTTTCTTTCAATTTATTTAAAGAAGGCAAATCCGTTTCCGAAATTGCTAAGGAAAGAAACTTTACCACTAACACCATTGAAGGCCACCTGGCATGGTATGTAGGCAATGGTGAAATCGATATAAATAGCCTGGTACCACCACAAAAACAAACCCTTATAAAAGAAGCTGCGAAAATTCACGGCACTCTGAGCCTTAAAACTTTGATAGATAATTTACCCGCGGGAGTAAGTTATGGTGAAATAAAACTGGTATTGGCAGCGGAGAAAGTAGTATAATTTGTAATCAGTTTAGCAGTTACATCAGCTTTGGATCCTGGATCGAGATTTTAATTAAGACTATTTCACCTTTTTAAATAGGCTCAAATTTTAGTCCTTCTTTCAAATTGTACCGCAATTTCTGCCCGGGCACTAAATGAAAATAATATTTTCGGTAAAAAAAACTTCTTGCCCGAATAAGATATTTCTTTATCTTTGCACTCCCAAAAAAGTTCTTTAGTAGAAATCATGAATTGGGAGTTTCGCCCCAGGCGAAACGTTAACACCAAAAATTTAATTATGGCAAAAGAAATAACAGCTTTCGTCAAGCTTCAATGCAAAGGCGGACAAGCCAATCCTGCACCGCCAATAGGCCCGGCGCTCGGTTCAAAGGGTATTAATATTATGGAGTTCTGCAAACAATTTAATGCAAGGACCCAGGATAAGCAAGGTAAAATTCTCCCTGTTCTCATTACAGTTTATGGCGATAAATCATTTGATTTTATCATTAAGACACCTCCCGCTGCGGTACAATTGAAAGATGCTGCAAAAATTCAAAGCGGCAGCAAAGAACCCAATCGTAATAAAGTTGGTAAAGTGTCCTGGTCGCAGGTGGAAGAAATCGCCAAAGATAAAATGGCAGATCTGAATGCTTTCAGCCTTAACAGCGCCATGAAAATGATCGCCGGTACTGCGCGCAGTATGGGCCTCACAGTAGATGGTAAAGCTCCCTGGGATAATTAAATTGTAC
>JBDTZL010000240.1:0-13202 GCA_040005125.1 Ginsengibacter sp. | reverse complement strand
ACACTACCAATTGCAAAGGAATGTGCAGCAATAAAAATTTTAAAGTGTTTACAATAGCTTTCCAAAACAACCGGTCGTGAAATAAACGGGAATAATTACCGAGACCGATGAAATGCATCGGGGCAATAATATTCCATTTATTAAAAGTGAGAAAAAAACAAAACAATACCGGGAATATAACAAATACAACTACAAAAAGCAGGTAAGGAGATACCAGTAAATAAGGCAGGATTTTCTTCTTTTGAAACCAGCTTTTTCTTGTATGTGTTGTTGCTACATTCATTGATTCATAATTAAAACCTCACCCCAACCCCTCTCTCCTTCGACAGGCTCAGAACAAGCTCAGAGAGGAAACTAACTTACCAATAAACTCTCCAAAGTCGACGGCAATCTTTTTCTGATGCAAAAAGCCATAAGTTATTTTAAAGAAATTCATACTTGCAGTTATACAACAATCAAAACTTTAATGAAATTTTTGTAGCCTCCTCTGCCATTCTTAATGATTCAACTGCATTGCTTTCGTCAATAATTCTTTTATGACGGCTATCTTGAATCCAGTTCCACTGATCGGTAAGCATGCTTGTTAAAAGTTGCCCGTAACGGTGTTGCTTTCCTGTAACATCTCCACATTCAAGGGTTATTTCTTTATCAAAATTTATTTTAGCAAATCTGCCTTTTACTTTTTGATTTTTCGTTTGTGCATGAGCGTTATAAACAACTTCGCAATCACCAATAATCTCTTTTAAATATTCCAATTGTTCATTTTTTATCAGCCCATGCAATCTCATTTTTACCGGCACCCATTCATACAAAGTAATTTCACCCCTTTCAAATTCCAATCTCATCTCCTGCCTGTCTAAAATTTTAGGCTGATCAAATCCGTGATAAAAGTTTACAGTGCCTTCTTCATATAAAACTGTGGATTGTACCCTGTCGGTTATTTTCTCCTCAACTCCCCGCCGCTGCAGTTGCAAAGCATTTACGACTTTCCCTTCGCCGAGCCACCCTGAAAACATGTCAAAAAAATGAACCCCGTGCTCAATGAATATCCCACCACTTTTTGTTTCATCCCAAAACCAATGGCCGGGGGCAAGGTTTTCATCACTTGCATAATTTTCAAAAAATCCATGTAAAAAATTACCGAGTATTTTTTGCTTTACAATTTTATTTACAACACCATACAATGGATTGTATCGTTGCATCAGGTTTACAACATACAACAGTTGAGGAGATGCCGCCAATGAACACAGTTCTTCCGCCTCACTTGTTTTCAATGCAGCGGGCTTTTCGCAAATCACATGCTTCCCGGCAATCAATGCCATTTTTGATTGTTCGTAATGCAAAAAAGGAGGCGTTGCTATATATACTAAATCTATATTTTCGTCTTCCAGGAAAGTTTTCACATCCGCATAAACTTTTGCATCATTCTCTTTTGCCATTTGCCAAGCAGACGCGTTATCAATATCTGTGACTGCAATTATTTTTACACCTGGTATTTGCAAAAAAGATTTTATGGCAAAAGCGGCAAAAGATCCGGCGCCAATGATGCCGATGTTTAAAATCTCCCCGCAACTATTCTCTGAAGAGGAAGCCTCACCCCAACTTTTCTCAGGAAAGAAAACCTCCCGCCAACCCCTCTCCTTCATAGAGGGAACTTCCTTACCAGGGGGGCTTGAAATTTTTTTTACACTGTTATTCAAATGAAACTTTTGAGTTTGAAACGTTTATTCAATTTCCTTTTAGTAAAACATTGACTGCTGCCACTGCATCGCTTATTGCTTTCTCAGGGGTCTTTTTTCCATAGACCACGCAGGCTTCATATTCCTGTGAAATAATATCAAGCACTTCAACTATAGCTTCACAATTGTCATCGCCTTTTAAAAATGGCAACTGCTTTACAAAAGGCAACAACATTGGATTGGCATTAAGAAAAGAATGAAAATATGAATCTGTCAATAAATTTTTCCTCCTGGGAAACTGGCCCGTTACCTGTAACAATTGAAGGTCTCCTTCTTTATTAATTAATGTTTCAATAAATTTCCAGGCCGTCTGCGGATCTTTACATGTATTGAATATCACAATGTTTTTTGGATCAGCATACGTATAAACCGGGCCGACATGATCGTCCGGAACAATCTCTTCATAATAATCGTAATTAAAACCGAGGTTTGGAATACCGTTGAGGTGCGGGATTTCCCAGGGCCCTGTCCATTTTGTAGCTATTGTTTGAAGTACAAAAGGATCGCTGCCTCCCGCGGCGTTTTCTTTCGAGAAATAATCGCTTCGGTACAAATTTTGTAAAAACTTAAACACTCCAATGGCATACTTATTATTAAAGGCCGCTTTATTATTTTCAATCAAATGGGCGCCCCCTGAAGCGGCAAGATATAGAGGATAGAAATTAAAGCGCATCTCATACCATATTGGCTTTACTGCGGTATAACCAAAGCGTTTTGGAACAGCACTGTTGCTATTATTGTCCTTAAAAATTTGTGCTGCGCGGAGGTAAGCACTGTAAGTTTTTGGAGCAGATTGTATTCCATTTGAGGCAAATATATTTTTGTTATAAATCGTCATGATGGGATTTACTTTCCACGGAACCTGGTAAATGTGCCCGTCGGATGAAGTAATCTCTTTTATCACGTCACTATCGCACCTGTTGTAAAGAAAATCTAAAAAGCCTCTCAGTGTATCTAGCGGAATCAGCACTTTTGCATTTGCATACATTTCAACATTGCCCTGCCACATATTTGCATAAATATCGGGTGTTGTTTTTCCAACCACCGCAGCAAGAATAACTTCTTCGCTGGATTGCCCTTCCGGTATAGGCTGCATGTGCACAGGCATTGCAGGATGATCGTGATTCCATGTTTCCGTAAGATTAGCGCAGAGCTTTATTTCCTGGTTATTGTTAGAACACCAGAATAATAATTCTTTGTTTTTTTCTGTATTGGTTCTGCATGATAGTCCGAAAAATAAAAAAATTAAATTAAACCAAATTTTTTTAGGTAAACCCATGTTAAGTATCATTCACTGTAACGTTATTTAGTGGTCTTACAGGCAGTTCATTTTTATTGCAATAGTTTAAAAAATGTTGTAGAAAAGTATGCCCCGCAAAACTATTTTTGATAGCATTCGCAGGGGCGTATCAATTTACCTTTTTATATACATGCCATTTTATAAAGTCTTTTCCTGGGTATAAATAGACAGCACCTCAGCATCACTCAAAGCTGTATTATAAAAACGGATATCATCCAGCGATCCTACAAAAAAGTTTCCGCCATAAAAATAATTGGGATCGCTTGAATCTATTAAGTTGTAACCACTTGCCGGTAATTCGTTTCCAATAGAGAGGTTTACTTGCGGCGCAACTATTATAGGCACCCCTGATACAGCAACTGATTTTTGCAAAACTCCATCTATGTAAAATTTCATTGTCCCGTTGGTATAAGAAACAACAGCATGCGTCCAAACATCCTGGGGAACCGCGCCAGGGTTGTCATCCACATCATGATAATTATTATTTGAATCGTGGAAAGTGAAATACAAAAAATTGTTGCTTTGCAGCTGAAACTTAAACCCATTCCAACGGTCCAAAGAAATAATGTAATTATTGGAATTGGTGGTATGTCTTTTTATCCAGACACAAATGGTAAGGTTTTGCGGGTTCAATGCCGCATCATAAGGTACTTCAATAGTAGCGCCGTTATTGAAATCATACGCCATATTGGGCCTCCCGAATCTATCTGCGACCGGCTGTGGAAGTATACCTCCATCGACAGCTGTAGTAGCACTGGAGCCAACATAGCCTGTTTTAAGCATCCCATCATGGCCATGCCCTGAAGAATCCAATGCATTCCCATTAAATTTCCAAAAAGCCATCAGGTTGGCAACAGATACTTCCTGTAATAGTTTGTTCCTGAAAACTTTCCCTGCAGTCAATAAATTATTCAATGCATTGTTTACCTGTCCCTGGGTGAAAGTGGTACCTGTATAAACCTGGTTAGCCAATCCAAGTACAGAATCCAAAGCAGCTTTTGACCCCAGTACATATTGCCCGGGCTTGCTTCCTTCGACAGTTGTATTGTACACATTGGTTAAGGAATCTATAGTTGCCTTAAAAACGGCTTTATTTGCGTTATAATCGGGGACGCTTTCTTTTTTAGAGCAGGATGCAATTACGCACAGCAAGACAGTAATTGCAAAAAGATGATAAACAAATTTTGGTGTATGCATTTTTTACTCTTTTTATTTTATGAAGCAATTTTATTTAAATAGGTTAGGGTTTGCATCTCTTTCGCTTTGCGGAAGAGGAAACCATTTGTTATTAGCATAGTTAAAATTAGGTGCGTCTGGTGTTATAGCAGCAGTTGCATAAGCGCTACCATACCGGATCACATCAAAAAACCGATGAAACTCCAGGGCCAGTTCTGATCTCCTTTCCCGGCGAATGATGTTCCTCAACTGGGTCTGATCGGTAGTAGCAATATCGGGTAGTAATCCTACAGGAACTGTTCCATGGCCCGCTAAACTGGTATCGAACAAATAAGATTCTCTTGCCCTTTTGCGTACCTTATTCAAAGGAACCAAAGCCGCTGTATTTTGACCGCTTTCATTCAAAGCTTCCGCTTCTACCAAAAGTATATCTGCTAACCGTAGTGCTTCATAATTTACTGTGCCTACGTTTTTTATGTTGGATGGAACTTCTGATAAAGGCTGAACCATTTTTTTGGTCAGGTAGCCTGTAGTGCTCCATGAGTTGTCAAACGGTATATCAAAATAAGGATGGCCTGATCTTGCCACTGAATAATCTAATCTCGGGTCTACTTCTCCTGTAGGCGCAATTTCAAAATTGTCGACCAGGCTTTGTGTGGGGTAAAAGAATCCGTACCCGCCGGTGGGTGCAGGAGAGCGCGGTGCAAACCACACATTTAATTCATTACCCAAACCAAGTGTACCGGCTATTTGATTTACAGTAAGTATCACTTCAGTATTATTTTTTGTAGCCGCACTAAAATTGTCATAGTATTTATCCGTAAGGCTGTAACCCAATGCTTCTACCATTTGAGCCGTTTGGGCCGCTAACTGGTAGTTATTTACAAGGGAAGTATGAAACAGGTATGTTTTTGCAAGCAAGGCCAAAGCAGCACCCTTCGTAGCTCTCCCAAAATCGGTACCGGAAGGAGCAGGAAGATCTGCCGCAGATTCTGTGCAATCCTTTTCAATTTGTATAAAAATGCTATCCTGGGCGACAGCATGTGTTTGTGCTTCAATTGCAGTCTCTACCCTCAGGTGTAATGGAATATTTCCATAACAATTGGTAAGAATGAAATAATAATAAGCACGCAAAAATTTGGCCTGCGCAACGCATGAGGTTTTTGTGCCTTCAGAAACGGCAGTATTTCCTGATGCCAATCCGTCCAGCACAACATTACACTCGAATATACCATTGTAATAATTTTTCCAAACGGCTTCCACAGCAGAATTGGTAGGAAGAATATTGAATTTATCAACGGCATCAAAATCAGCCTGGTCACCTTCATTCCCTCCTTTTATGGCATCGTCTGAAGCCACATCTCCCAAAACCCAAATGGCATTGGTTGCTCCGGAATTAAATGATAAAGATTTGTAAGCTGCATTTGTAGCAAGAACAGCATTTGCATCGGAGGTAAAAAAGTTGCCTGGCGTATAACTCCCTAATACATTCTGATCCAAAATCTTTTTACACCCGCTGCCGGTTAAAATAATAGCGCAGAGTAAAATGATATAATTATTTTTTATTCGCATTTTTTTTAGTTTAATATTAGAAAATAAAATTAACACCTGCAGTAAATGTCCTGGCAGAAGGATAAGTACCCCAATCTATTCCTACCGCTCTCACGCCGTCGCCCGCGGCTGCCGCATCTGCACTTGTAGCCATCTCAGGGTCAAGACCTGTGTATTTGGTAATGGTGAAAACATTTTGTGCGCTCACAAAAAACCGCATCGACGATATTTTTAAACGAGCCAGCGCGGCCGTACTTAATCTGTATCCGAGTTGAATATTTTTGAGGCGCAGGTAGGAACCATTTTCCAGGAAGCGCGTAGATGTCTGTTTATTGTTCTGCGCACCTGTAAATGATAAGCGGGACAAGTAATTACTTGTGCCTTCTCCATGCCAGCTTTCTGTAGCTGCTCTTTCGGTCAAATTAAATGGGCGGTAAAAACCTTCTATATCTGTATTAACCTGGTTATAGATCTTATTACCACTCGCCCCCTGGAAAAACAGGTTCAAATCAAATTCTTTAAAGCTTACGTTACCGGTGAAGCCATAAGTGATTGTAGGAATTGGGCTGCCGGCAAATACCCGATCATTTTGGTCAATAACGCCATCTTTATTTACATCTTTAAATTTAACATCGCCGGGCTGAATATTTGCTCCCTGGTTGGCATGTGTAAATACATCCAATGGCGTTTGAAAAATACCTTCCTGTTGTAATAAATAAAATGCACCGACAGGATGTCCAACAGCCGTACTGGTTACAAATACGTTGTTATCTACCCGTCCGCCGGGAATAGGCTGGTTATTCAATAATGCCAAAACTTCATTGTGAATGGTTGCAAGATTAGCGCTCACATCAAAATGCCAATCCTTGCTTATTTGTTTCTGGTAAGCAATTTCAAATTCGAAACCTTCATTCAATATTTTTCCATTGTTTTCAAATGCTGCGCCGGCAACTGTACCGGCACTTGTCGGGTTAGGTGGGTTTACCAGGAGGTTAGACGTTACTTTTCTGTAGTAATCTGCAGTAATGTTGATGGCACCTTTAAATAATCCAAGATCAAGGCCTGCGTCACCAATAGTACTTGTTTCCCATTTAACATTGGGATTTCCTTTGGAATATATCGTATAAGCGGGTGCAGCGCTATTTCCGAAAGCATAATATCCATTGCCTCCAATAAGAGATGCATATCCATAGTTATTTATTTCCTGGTTACCCAACTGCCCAAGACTAGCCCTGAGTTTCAGGTTGGAAACTGCCTTTACATTCTCCATAAATTTTTCCCTGTCTATTCTCCACCCCACTGAACCCGAATAAAAGTTTCCCCACCTGTTGTGTGGATCAAGCCTCGAGGAGCCATCTCTTCTTACACTGAAAGCCGCTAAATATTTACCGGCGTATTGATAATCCAGCCTGCCAAAAACAGACGACAGAGATGCATTGGATTCATTACCACCAACCGACGGTGTAATGCTTGTTCCGTTATTAAGGTATTGGAATGTAGGCGATTGATTTGGAAAGTTTGAATTTGAAGCAGATAATAATTTGGTATCGTTGTAAACAATCTCCGTGCCTACCAGGGCGTTCAATGTGTGTTTACCCGTCGTCCAATCATAAGTTGCCGTATTTGTCCAGTTATAGTTAAAATTGTTTTGATTATATTGAGACAATGCGTTAGGAGAATTTTGCAAACGTGCAGCACTTCCCCATGTAGGATAAAACTGTTTGTAGTTGGTTATTATCAGGTTGGTTCCGATATCAGATTTTAGTTTTAAATGATTTACCGGTGATACTTCTAAAAACACATCGCCAAGCAAAGAATAACTATTGAAATTCCTGTCAGTATTTGCAGCCAATCCCACAGGATTTAAACCATCACCAAAGACATTGATATCACTTCCTCCTATCTTAATCGTCGCAGGAAGATCTACATATTGCCCATTCGCATCTTTAACAGGTGTAGCGGGTGTTCTAAACAAAGCATAGCGTACTATACTCCCCCCAAGGCCATCTGAAAAGCCATCACCTGAACTTGATACCTGCTTTGTTTTATTGTAAGCAAGGTTCATGTTAGTACCTACTTTAAATACCTTGTTAATTGTACTTGTAATGGCTGTACGCAAATTAAAACGGTCATTGGCTGAATTTAAGATCATTCCTTTTTGATCAAAATAAGCGGCCGATATAATGTATTTTGTATTTTCACTTCCACCGCTAAGTGATAGCTGAGCATTGGTAATAGGGGCAGACTTCAATATTTCTTTTTCCCAATTTACATCAGGCAGTGTATCTATCGCGGCCGCAGGTATTAATCCCCTGCCATCTGTTGTGGCCGCAATGTTATACGCGTTTACATATTGAGCTGTGTTGGCCATCTTAATTAAGTGCTCCGGCGTTTGCATACCAGTATAAAAATTGACGCTTAATTGAGGCTTACCTGTTTTACCTTTTTTAGTAGTGATCACCACCACGCCGTTAGAAGCCCTTGCACCATAAATAGAAGCAGAAGATGCATCCTTCAATATAGTAATGCTCTCAATATCATTAGGAGAAATTTCGTTGATTCCATCTTTTGTTGGTATCCCGTCAACTATATATAAAGGATCGTTGTTGTTAATAGTTCCTGTTCCCCTTATCCTTACGGTTACTCCGTCGCCCGGTGCACCTGTAACCTGCGTAATGGATACCCCTGCTGCCTTTCCCTGCATAATCTGATCTATACCGCCCACAGGTATATTCGCAATGTCTTTATTGCTAATAAGAGATACTGAGCCGGTTAGATCTTTTTTGCGTTGAGTTGTATATCCTATTACAACAACTTCATTTAAATTACCCGGCACCGGTTGTAAAGAAATGGTCAAAGGGTTCTTATCAGTGGCGCTGACTTCCTGCTGCAGGTAGCCAACATAAGTGATCACTAATATTGCGCCCTCAGGAACCGTAATGATAAAATTTCCGCTTGCATCTGTAATGGTTGATAAGGAACTGTTTTTTACAGAGATACTGGCTCCCTGCAATGGCTCTGAGGTATTGGAAATAACTTTCCCTTTAACAACTATATCAGCCAACGTTTTATTTACATCATGATATAAAAGCTTCTTAAATGGAGGCATCGCCGAAACCTGCAAAACAGCAATCATTAAGAAAATAAAGAAACTTGTAACCAGAAGAGTAATAAAAGAAGAGATAAACGATCTGTTCATACTTTATACTTTTTTTGAATTGAATAATTAATAGACATTTGGGTTGTTAGCTAGGTATGTTTGTGCAATCAATTGTGGAAGAATATCAAAAGGTAAATCTTATTATCTCTTTAGCATTTCAAAAATCTTTACGTTGTTAAGATTATGATGTAATTACCAGTAGAGTTTGGCAAGGTATGTTAAATTCAAAATTGTAAGAAATAAATCTTTCATGAGGTTTTGATGACAATACCAAAATGAAAAATAAAATTTCCCGTAGAACGCCTTATTGTAAAGACTTTAAGCATTTATTTGAAGGGAGCTCTTTTATAAAATTTGTACAGGCAATGAATGATAAAACAATAAACAATAATAAACAGGAGGATAATAAAGTGATAAAAGTTTAGAGCCTTTTGATCCTGATATTTTTAAACCAAACATCTTCGCCATGATCCTGTAAAGAAATTTTTCCTTTTTTAAAAGTTCCAAATCCAGGCATTCTTTTAAACTTACTGATTGCAATCATTTGCTTCCAGTGGTCATCCCATAAATTTGCAGACAGCGAGTGTTCGCCGTTCATATAAAAATCCAATTTACCATTGAGTGATACTATTTCCACATGGTTCCATTCTCCTTGTGGATTCACCGCTTCTTTTGATGCTAAAAGATCGTACAGATCACCGGCTCTATGAGAATATAATTTGCCATCGGTATGACCTAAGCGTGTAGGGGTACCGTTATCCAGTACCTGCATCTCCATGCCCGTATTATAAGTATCTGGATATTTGACAGTATCTTCCTGGATATAGAATATAACACCGCTGTTTCCTTTTGGCCCTATTTTCCAATCCAGCTTCAAATCAAAATTGCCATACTCTTCGTTGGTAACCAAATCACCACCTTCCCCGGGTGCAGGATTTTTTTTAGCTTCTGCATCCAGGTACAAAGTTCCATCTTTTACATTCCATGCCTTAGTCGCAGATGGCCTTCCATAGCTGTGCCAGCCGTTGGTCGATTGCCCGTCAAACAGTAATTGCCATCCACTGCTTTTTTCTTTTGTAGAAAGTGTATTATCAGGAGTATTCATAGTATTTACCTGTGAAAAACTGCAACTAACATATAGAATAGTTGCCAATAAGAAAAGAGTTTTTTTATGCATGTTGATTTTTAAAAGATTAAAAGAATTCAATTTAGTATGTAAATATCGCGGATCGAAAAAATTATTCAAGCCCTAAAACAGAACGGATCAATTTTTCATCTTTATCTGTGCCTGCAAAATCATCAAATGCTTTTTCAGTCACTCTTATGATATTTTTTTTAATAAATGGAGCTCCTTCTTTTGCGCCATCTTCAGGATGTTTGATACAACATTCCCATTCCATAACTGCCCAGCCGGGATAATCATACGCGGTAAGTTTACTGAAGATAGCTTTAAAATCTACCTGTCCATCGCCCAATGAACGGAAACGCCCGGCCCTGTCGATCCAATTTTGATAACCACCATACACGCCTTGCTTCCCTGTGGGATTAAATTCGGCATCCTTTACATGAAAAGCCCTGATGCGCTCATGATAATTATCAATATAAGATAAGTAGTCGAGGCATTGCAGCACAAAATGTGAGGGATCATATAACAGGCATGCCCGTGGATGATTGTTCACTTCCTGCAGAAACATTTCATAAGTTATGCCATCATGGAGATCTTCACCGGGATGGATTTCATAGCATACATCCACCCCATTTTCATCAAACACATTCAATATGGGCAACCAACGGCTGCCCAGTTCTTTGAAGCCGGCTTCAACCAACCCCGCAGGGCGCTGAGGCCATGGATACACCATAGGCCATAACAAAGAACCACTAAAGGTGGCATGGGCATTCAGTCCCAGGTTCTTTGAAGCCCTTGCTGCAAAGGTTAATTGTTCAACCGCCCACGCTGCCCTGGCTTTTGAATTACCATGAACTTCTTTGGGAGCAAAGCCGTCAAACACTTCATTGTATGCCGGGTGTACCGCTATCAACTGACCTTGCAAATGCGTTGAAAGTTCCGTAATCTGCAGGCCGCATTCGTTCACCAATCCTTTCAATTCATCTGCGTAGGTTTTACTCTCAGCAGCCTTTTTCAAATCAATACACCGGGCGTCCCAGGTTGGTATTTGAATTCCCGTAAAGCCAAGATCTTTTGCCCACAGGCAAATGGTTTTCATTTCATTAAAAGGAGGTTTATCTCCAAGAAACTGGGCTAAAAAAATTCCGGGACCTTTTATTGTTTTCATTAGATGCTACATTTTTAAGGTTGATGGTTCAAGGCTGATACCCGATACTCGATACTTGATACTCGATTACCTGATACTCGATACTTGATGCCTGATACTTGATGGCTGATACCTGATACTTGATGCCTGATGCTTTATACTTGATTCGATGTCGATGGTTGAAAGTTGCGAATCCCAAACCATGAACTTTGCACTTAACTTTGAACTATACAATATACTCAGTCCACTTCTCATTGGAACTACCCGACGCCACCACATTTTCAATAAATGCCATACCACGAATTCCATCGTCAACACCCGGAAAATCCAGCATTTCTTTTGTAGGCTCCTCTCCTTCCAGTTTTGACAATAATGTTAATGCGAAGTTGCGGTAAATGTTGGCAAAAGCTTCCAGGTAACCTTCAGGATGGCCGCCGGGTGTTCTGCAATTAAGTGTCGCAAAACTGCTCAATGCATTGGTATAATTTGAACCGGCCCGTAAAATTTGTGTGGGTTCATCCAGCCATTTTACCAAAAGCGTGTTAGGTTCCTGCTGCGCCCATTCTAGGCCACCTTTTTCACAGAAAATTTTAAACTTCAATGCATTTTCTTCGCCGGCAGCAACCTGGGATGCTGTTAAAACTCCCGAAACGCCATTCTCAAATTTTAATAATACGCTTCCATCATCATCCAATGCTCTTCCCGCTACCATAATATTTAAATCGGCGCAAAGCTTTGTAATTTTTAAACCTGAAATATATTCTGCAAGATGCGCAGCATGTGTGCCTATATCACCCATACAGCCTGCCTTTCCTGATTTTTTTGGATCGGTTCGCCAGGCGGCCTGTGCGTTGCCTTCTCTTTCTGACAATTTACTTAGCCAGCCCTGGAAATATTCCACAACGATTTTCCGGGGCTTTCCCAATGCACCGCTTTGAATCATTTGCCGGGCCTGCTTTACCATCGGGTATCCGGAATATGTATGGGTAAGGCATAACTGTAAGCCAGTTTCATCCACTTTCTTTTTTAACTGCTTTGCTTCATCTAAAGTGAAGGTCATTGGCTTTTCAATTACTACATTGAACCCATGATCCAGCGCCATTACAGCAGGTGCAAAGTGTGCAAAGTTGGGCGTAACGATCGTTACAAAATCTATACGCTCATCGGCAGACAATTCGCTTTCTTTACTGATCATTTCTTCATAAGTAAGGTAAGTTCTGTCTTCAGGAAGAAACAATTCTTTGCCGGAAGCCCTTGCTATATCGGGGTTGATACTTAAGGCTCCGCAACACAATTCGATCAATCCATCCATGTTAAATGCTTTGCGGTGTATTGAGCCAATGAAAGCGTCCTTGCCGCCGCCAACCATTCCCATACGTAGTTTTCTTTTCATGACAAATATTTAAAGTGTACTTAAAAAAATATTAATATTACACGAATTTTATTCGCGGAAAAAATATTTAAAAGAAAAAATATTTTGTTGAAAATAATAATTGTTTTGTTAACAATTTATGTTTTAAATAAGTACATTTAAACTTTACATTTCAAATTAAACTATTGCTTGTTATGAATTCTATTGACCGTGGTAAGCAAATTTATCTGTTTATTGCAAGCCGCCCGTTATTGCCGGTTATCTCATTAGCGTTCGCAATCAGGGCCGGAACTTCAGGCTTGAAGGCTGTTAAATAAAGACACTAACAATTAGTCATAAATTACTTCATCGTAAGTCGCGGCACATTTCCATATTTAAAACCCAAACTCAAAAAACTTAAATTTAATGAACGAAAACGTCAATAAAAGCGCTTTGTTTAACGGAAGCTGCTTTGCACTCATCACTACCGCTTTTACTTTTTCTATCCGCGCAGGAATTCTTCCCCAATTAGGCGAGGCATTTGGCCTTTCTGCCGAACAACTGGGATTTATTAATTTCATGTGGTTTTTAGGATTTCCTATTTCAATGATTATCGGCGGCCTTGTTTATCATACGTTTGGCCCTAAAAATA